>JAZKTI010000057.1:0-12151 GCA_036625635.1 Haloarculaceae archaeon | reverse complement strand
GAGGGTCGAGCACCGCAGTCGGCTGGGGAGGCTCGAGGTGCGGTTGCTGGCCTGGCGGAATGAAAGGGCGAGGGCCGGTCGCGGGCCGCTGAGCAGGCTCTATCCGAGCGCTGCGAGACTCGAGCGAAGCGAGAGTCTCGAGATGGCGAACCGGCGAGCGTCAGCGAGCCGGTGAGCGAGGAACGAGCGAGAATATCCTGCTCAGCGGCCGCGAGCGGGCCGAGGGCTTTCTGGGTGTCTGCGATGACGGTCGTTGCAGGAAGCGTGCCAAGGGCTTTCTGGGTGTCTGCGATGGCGGTCGTTGCAGAGAGCGTGCCAAGGGCTTTCTGGGTGGTTGCGGTGGCGCCAGTAATAATTCCCGCGAGCGGGCCGTAGGCGGTCGAGCCCTGCCCGGTCCAGCCCCTCTCTCCCTTCGGAATCATTGCGGCGCAATCAGGCCGGAGCCCGGAACATCAGATAGGAGAGCCCCGCGTGAAGGTGCCCGTGAACTCGGATCCGCAGACGAAAACGGAGATCCAACAACTCGGCCCCGCGCCTCCATGCTGTCGGAAACCGGTTCAGTGGCCGACCGACCCGGTCTCGTAGGGTCCCGGGGGGAGCAGGAGGTCCTCGAGGATGTCGACGGACTTGGCGTTGTAGACGACCTTGACCTCCTCGCTCATCGGGACGCCCACGCAGGTCAGCCTGACGTGGCCCTCTTCAATCGCCTCCGACGTGAGCACGGTGTCGCCGGGCATGGCGATTTCGCCCTCCTTGAGGACCACCGCACAGTTCGAGCAGGCTCCACCGCGGCAGGCGTATGGCCAGTCGAAGCCGCGATTCTCCGCTGCCTCGAGGATCGTCTCGCTGGGCTGGACGGCCAGGCGGCCGTAATCCTTGTCGGAGAGGTTCTCGGCCTTCGCCTTCTCGAAGAGCTCGTCATCGTCGAGGCTCCAGCCACGGTCGTCGAGTACCTCGTAGTTCAGGTACTCGAGTCTCGCTCGCGGGTGGCGTGAGGGGACGAAGGGAGCCGAGCCCGCCCGGTGGAACCGTTCGGTCTCGTCGATCACCCGGTCGAGGGGCCTGGACTCGAAGTGGTCGAACCACTCCGAGATCGTCTCCTCCTCCCACCCGTACCGGTCGGCGATGTCGGCGATATTGTCGCCCTCCTTGTAGTCGATGGACGCCATCAACCGCATGGTCGTCTCCTTTTCGCCGACGCTCGCAAGCCACTCGCGGAGTTCCGCCGCCGAGACGTCTTCAAGTCGACCCATAGTCGTCCTTCCCGGGGCGGCGACGTAAGTTCTGTCCTCACTTCCAACGGTGTGGGAGTGGGGCCCGACGCGGGTCGACCCGGGTTCGAGATGGGGCCGGTTCTTGTCTGAGAGATCTCCAGTGAGGGCCTCCATCGAGGGGGTCCTCTCTTAAAGAGACCGGGAAAAAATGACATCTCAGAATAGTGGGCGCCTTTAACTATAGGAAACAGAGAGTATTCCCCATGCCCGATAAGTCAAGACGGCTTGTGGAGCAGTTGGGCGAACGCGACGGGTGGACCCGACGCACGTACCTGGTAGCAACGGCTGGCTCAGCGGCTTCCATCGGCGCACTGAGTGGCTGTTCCTCCGGCGGGGACGGCGAGGACGGTGGCGGTGAAGATGGCGGCACCCAAGACGGTGAGGACGACCACGCAGATGGCGAGGACGAACACGCCGAACTCCCCGAGGGCGTCTCCGAGGAGGAGTTCGAGAACGGCCCCGTCCCGAGCGTGTACCAGACCGGGACGTCGATTGGCCGGGAGACGCGGAACCCCGACGAGATGACGGCGAAGGCTGACGTCCAGTTCTCCGAGTTCGCCGACGCCCAGGAGAACGACGCCCACATCGCGGGCACCTGCTGTGCGAACTGTGCCGACTACATCATCGACAAGAACGGCGACACCTTCGGTGCGTGTGCGGAGGTCCAGGGCTACATCGACGGCGAAGACTGGTGTACGGTCTACGAGGAGTTGCCCGAACCGGAGGTCCCGGAGGGGATGTCCGAGGACGACCTGGCGACTGCCGAGGTCCCGGAGGCGTACCGGACCGCTGCCTCCCAGGGCGGCGAGGCCCGCACGCCGGACGACCTGTTCAGCCACGAGGACGTCAGCCTCACGGAATCCGTCGAGGCCATCGCAGACGGGATGGCAAACCCCGGCCAGTCCTGTGGGAACTGCGCCGAGTTCATTCCGGACAAGAACGGCGACGGCTGGGGCGCCTGCGCGAAGGTCGAGGGCTACATCGCCGTCGAGGACTGGTGTACCACCTGGGAACACGTCAGCGAGGAACTCTGAGTCGGCGCGGCGCACACCACGTCTGGCCGTAGCGGATCGCACGATTTCGGGTCCGGCGCGGTGCCCACGCCGCGGCCCCGCTCGGATCTCGAATCCGTGCGAACCGTCCCCACAATTTTACCTCCCCACGGTTCCTCGGTGACCGCATGCCGTCCAACATCGACACCCTGTACGGTCACCGCATGGACGACGCCGAAATGGATCGCCTGCTCGAGGAGGAGGGGCTCGGCGTCCTCTCGATGGCCCAGGACGGCGTCCCGTACGGGTTGCCCCTCGCCTTCGGATACGGCGGCGACGATCGCCTGTATTTCGTGTTCCGTGGCTACTCCGAGACGGGCCGGAAGGTGACCTATGCCGAGCGGTCCCAGGCCGCGAGTTTCCTGGTATACGACGTCGAATCGCCCAACGAGTGGCGCAGCGTGGTCGTCTCGGGCCCCCTCGATCGCATCTCGGCGGACGAGTGGAGCATCGCCAGGGAGGCCATGCTGGATAACGCGTTCCACGCCCAGTTGCTCACCGACGACGAAGTCGAGAGTAACCCCCGTGTCTGGGCGCTCGAGGTTGCGGAGAAGTCGGGGCGGCAGGTGGGACAATAAGTCCCTCGGCGTCTCTCCGATCGTCGATGGCTGACCACCGTTGACGTCTGTGCCACCTGGGGAGAACAGGCACCCGGACGTGTTCGACGAAACGCCAATCCCGGGGCCCGATAGCCGACGAAGCTGGTTCTGGCCGTCCCTGAGTGTCTCAACAGGTGGTATCCCTGCAGGTCCACAGCCACTGCTGGTCCGGTCGTGCCAATCTCATGCCGCCCGCGAGACCACGATGACCAGTGCGAGGGCGACGCCGGCGAGAGACCGTTCGTCGATCGGTTGATCGGCGCGCCAACCTTCGATTTCGATGGTCACGTCGACGGTTTCACCCGGAGAAAAATTCCCGTCTGGCAGGCGGGTATCGACCGTTGCGGCGCCGATTCCGAGTCTCGAGAGGAGACGGGGCGTGTACACACTCACGGGAGAATCCGACCCTCTAGTTGTCTTTACCTCATCCGTTGCACCCACCCATCAAATACAGAATCGACGCAAAATCGGCCACCTTCCGTGGAAACTATCGGAAATTTACGGAGTATATTCTGTTCCTCGTGCAGGGATGATCCGCATAGAAACTGCTGCATATCCGATGTATTCAGTACGCCGTTCCTGGCGGAAGTTGGATACATTAATCCCCCCGTGCTGGATACAGAGCGCGTCTACATCATCTCATCTACTTGGAAGACTCGAAATAACTGAGTCGGTGAGAGCGGGCTTTAAACCGGTGTCTCGGAATCCAGCTGCGAGGTTGACATCGCCAGCCCAAGACTGGCCGTCGTCGTCTTTGACCAAGTCTACTCCGACACCCCTGCGGTTGAACCGTTCAACAAGTTCTCGGAGCGATGCTGCAAGCGCTGGCCTGATCTGTATCTGGCTGAGGAACTGCTTTTCTCCATAGAGCTTTGAGGTAACGCACCTCCCTGCGACATGGATTCGTTCCCCGTCGGTGACGGCATAATACTTGTAATCGACCGGCTCCGTCGGGATTAGTTCCTGATAGAAATCCCCCTCGCCGTTGAGTTCGGGTTCGTCGTTCCAGATGTAGTAGCCTTTAGCGACGTACTCGCCATCGGGTTTCTCGAAGGTGACCTCAGGTGTGAGAAATCCCACCTCCGAAAGCGCTCGAAGACCGACAAGCCGTGAACTGAACAAAATTACCGCCTGAAGGTTGTTCCACAGCACCGGCTCCGTCCGGTGAGCATGCCTGAGAGTTGGAAGTGCACTCGGGAGTGTCTTCTTGTTCACAATCACCGAGAGGTCGGCGTTCTGACCTGGGGAGAGGGGTGCTTGGGGATGGAAGAATCGAACGTGAAAGCCTGCATTCCGAAGACGCTCGGCGACATCGCTGAACACCGGCTTGCTCTTTTGACACAAGATACCGATGCCGCGATTGCGTTCGATACGGCTCTCCAGTGAAATTCAAGCGCGAATCTGAATAGCATTCGGGTATGTAGCGATGTCAGTAACAGGCATCATATACGAGATGGCCCAACAGGTGTGAATACACTGGCCAGCCCCATCCACGCACTACGGCGGGTGACTTTATCGGTGCAGGCCGTCTACCTTCTCTTGTATGCCTGAAGAAGTCCTGTTCAAATCAGAGAGCGACCAGAGTCGAGCAGAGATCGCATCGTACCTCCGGAAAGTCGCGGACACGCTCGACAGCGGCAACGCTATCACCCTGAAAGCAGGCTCCGAGTCTGTAACGCTGAATCCCCCTGCCCGACCGACCTTCGAAGTCAAAGCTGAACGCGAAGGCCCGGCTGGCAACATGACTGAACGAAGTATCGAGTTCGAACTCGAATGGGACGAGAACGACGGTGAGGAGGGTGGTGGAACTGGGCAGTTAGAAATAGAGTAGTCACTCCGAACGCACGCTGAGCAATTGATTCAGGAACCCTGTCTGGAACAACTATAACCTCTGTTTGCCTTCACCCTCTGAGTGTTGCACGCCGTAAATCGTTATATCTACACATTGTTAGAACACGCCGCGGTGAATACAGGGCGCGAGTCGGGCACGAATGGCAGGCCTCTGGTGAGACCGCAGCTACCGGTCGGGCCTGCGTGTGTGGTGCGTTACGGGTCACAGCCGTTCCAGACCAGTCCGGACTCGACAGTAGTTGACCGCAACCCATCGCATCGCCCCTCGGTGACCGACAGCCCCAATATTTGTTAGTCCCCGCGTGAATTGTGTGTGGTCTGGTAGCACACTACGGGGTGCTGGCAGGGGACCACCGGATGACAGACACACCCACCACCGAGACGAATTCGACAGCCGCATCGCCACCCGACCACAACACCCGACGCGACGCAGTCCGCGCTACGATCGACGCACTCGTCGATCGGGTACGACGTGTCCTGAATCGCCCGGCCACCACGACCGGACAGCACGCACCGATCCTCATTGCCGACGGCGGTCAAAGCGACCCGAAAGTCATCGGCCATAACAAAGACAGCTCCGGGACGACCGTCGGCGTCTGGGGCGAAGTCGACTCCTCCGACGGGTGTGGGTTCGCCACACCCGACGACGTCCGCTTCGAGGGTGAGACCGCCATCGGCAACGCTGATCCAGTGACGACGTTGCACGTCGAAGACTCGGTCGCCGGATCCGGCGAGGATAATCTCGGCCCCCACGTCGCTGCCATCGAAAACACCAGCACCAGTCCCACCCCCTCCTCGGACGTGCTCGGGTTGGAGTATACAAACGTCTCCCAACCGGGCGAGTTCAACAACTCCATCTCGTTCATGAACGACTCGGGCACGATCGGCACCATCCAGGGCAACGGAAACGGCGGCGTCGAGTTCAACGGGACGCTGCCCGTTCTCGAGACCACCAACACCGGTTTCTCGTGTACCTCTCGTCGAACACGCCGAGTTCGAGTGGGACCACCACGACGGTCAAGTTTGACGAGACGCGCACAGACGACTTCAGCGGCGGGCTCGACACGTCGACCGGCGTGTACACCGTCCGAGAGGCGGGCGACTACCACGTCGACTTCCCGATCGACTGGTCGGGCGATTTCTCCAGCGGAGACCGTATCGATTACGGGCTACGGATCAACGGAGGCGTCACCGGGGGGTTAGCTGCTGACACGACGGTGGGCGCGAACAGCGCCGACATCGCGCGGTGTTTCAGCAAGACCGTCTTCGGGCTGAAGTCGGACGACACCCTCAAGGTCAGTGTCTAGCAGAATTCGGGCAACATCAAGGACATCGGCGGCGGCACCAGCGGCCAAACGTACCTGACGATGCGCAAGGTCGGATAGTTATGATCCACAGAGTCTGTTGATAGGTCCGTGTCGGGAAATTCCGCTGTTACAGGCTGCCCAGTACCAACCATTCGATAAATGCCCCCGGTTCTGCAAGACACATGCTCTGGGGGCGCAGTAAAAAGGTTACTCCCACATCCAAATAGAAGAATCACCTTCTCTACTACCGGATTTCAGGGCCCACATTTCCATATCACCCCCTTAATACGGTGCCCTCAGGACGTCTATCTCGCAATCCAACCCCAACTGACTGGGGCGGGACGGAGGCTGTCTCCGATCCAGCCAGCCGGTGGGAGGATCACACACAAATAGTAACCGCTCCCGGGTTAGTCGAACTATGGAACGGCAGCCGCGGACTCCAAGATGCTCCCCAGACGGTTGGCGAGGGGGAGCATACTGATGATGGTCGTGACTCCCCCAGCGGTCGCCGCGATCCAGGGAACACCCATCTGGCGAGATTCAACGGGGGCGAGATCGAGTACCGATCCGATTCCTTCCATCACTCCAAGAACAACTACGATGCCGAGGAGGAACGGACCTCCCCACGCCATCACTGTCCCGGTGAGAATCGCGATCCGTGGGTACTCGGTCGTTCTGGCGAGATAGAGACCCACGACGAGGAGTGGAACGACCACGAGTGATGCCATCAACCAGGCGAGGACCGGCACCTCGTCGAAAAGGAGGAGGATGCCAAACCCCGCCACCCCGAGCACGGCGAGGCCGATCACCACGAGTGTATAGCGGAGAAGTGGATGCACGTGGCCCGCTCGGCGGTAGTAAAGCACAGAAGCCGCCGTCGCGATGATATCGAGAACCCCCAAACCTGCCAGGACTGCCAGGAGGGTGAGCGCAAAGAGTCCAGCCCCCAATCCGTTTGACACTGGGTAGCGGTTCGAAGGAGCGACCTGTTAAAGCATCGATGGATCGGTCACTTCTGACCACCGACGCGTTGGGCGACGAATCAGTTCACGAGGCGGTGGCGATGCTGCTCGATTGGGTTCGAGGCATCGGTCGCGGTCGACACCCACCTGCGGGGCGCGGAACGAACCTGATCCTCGTCGGAGAACAGTGGGTTCGGACGGTTTCGAACCAGAACCAGATGGTCCGGGCGTGCGGCCTCACTCCGTTCGGCCGTTCCGGGCTGCTTCTGGTAGGGTTCAAATCCGCTTCCTCGTCACTGCTCGCTGCTGTCGCTCGTTCGTGGCTGGCGTTCCTCACTCGGGACAGGCAGCGAGAAGTGGGTTCGGACGGATTTGAACCGTCGGCCTCCTCCATGTCAAGGAGGTGTCGTAACCGGTCTAGACCACGAACCCGAACTGCAGGCGATGGTAACCCGGAGGGACAATTGAAGGTTTCGGAATCGGCACCCCCCGGGCGTGTCAGTACTTCACGGGGAGGTAGCGACGAAACCAGTACGCCAGTTTGCCCCGCCAGGAGGAGGGCGACTGCTCCTCGTCGCCCTCGTCGATCGAACGGGCTTCTGACGGGTCCACGACCATACGCCACGTAGGCCGCGGCGGAATATGAACCTGTGGCCGGCGGACCCTCCGTCGAGACTCTTTGGATGGGGTGGCAACGAGATGTGGCAATGAGAGGCGGCGAGAGCTTAGCCAGAGGTGGATAGTGGGGAGACGGGGTCAGGGAGGTGCTGTGCAGCACGAATGAATCGTTGCAGGACCACGCGCGACGCTTCCCAGCGAATGTGATACGCGGTTCGACGGCCGCCATCGGCCCCGACAGTCTTAAGTAAGTGTACGTATTTGTACATCACAAGCCAGAATCTTACATTGGTGGTACGATATGAAACTCGACATCCAGAACACAATCGAGCGCGTGGCGGAGGGGGAGGACCTGACTCGCGAGGAGGCCAGGGCGGCCGCAGCCCGGGTCTTCGAGGACGCGAGCGAGGCACAGATTGGGGCTCTCCTCGCGGCACTCAGGGCCAAGGGCGAGACGGAGACCGAAATTGCGGGCTTCGCCCAGGGGATGCGCGGGGCCGCACGGACGATCCAGCCCGACCGCGAGCCGCTGGTGGACACCTGCGGGACCGGCGGGGACGACTACGATACCATCAACGTCTCGACGACCTCGGCAATCGTCGCCGCCGGTGCCGGCGTCCCGGTCGCCAAACACGGCAACTACTCCGTTTCATCTTCGTCCGGCTCGGCCGACGTTCTCGAGGAGGTCGGCGTCCAGGTCGAGGCCGAGCCCCCCGCAGTCGAGGAAGCGATCGAGTCCACGGGCATCGGGTTCATGCTCGCGCCGGTCTTCCACCCGGCGATGAAGGCCGTCATCGGCCCGCGGAAGGACATCGGGATGCGGACTGTCTTCAACGTCCTCGGCCCGCTGACGAACCCCGCCGGTGCCAGCGCGCAGGTCGTCGGCGTCTACGATCCGGACCTCGTGCCGCTGCTCGCTCGCTCGCTGGCCCAGCTGGACGTCGAGCGGGCGATGGTCGTCCACGGGGCCGGCCTCGACGAGATTGCGATCCACGACGAGACCACCGTCGCCGAGGTCGACGGGGGTGACGTCGAGGAGTACACCCTCACACCGGGCGATCTGAGCCTGGAGCAGGCGGGCATCGACGCAGTCGCCGGCGGTGCCCCGGCTGCAAACGCCGCCGACATGGAAGGGATCGTCGAGGGGGACTTCACCGGAGCCAAGCGGGACATCGTCCTCGCGAACGCCGGGGCTGCCATCTACGTCGCCGGGCGGGCGAGTTCGCCGGCCGACGGTGCCGAGCGGGCCGCACAGGCCATCGATGAGGGGGACGCGGCGGCGAAACTGTCGGCCCTGTGCGGAGTCGCCGTATGACGCGGGCCAAGGTCTGTGGGGTGACGAGCGCGGGCGACCGCGACGCCGTCGTGAGTGCAGGTGCCGACGCGCTCGGAGTCATCGTCGAGGTCGACGTCGAGACCCCTCGCGAGATCACCGCGAGCGTAGCCGCCGATCTCGTCGCGGGCACGCCGCCGTTCGTCTCGACCGTCCTGGTGACGATGCCCGCGGCGGTCCAGGACGCCGTCACCCTCCAGCGCGTCGTGGGCGCGGACGCCGTCCAGGTCCACGACGGCCTGGCGCCCGAATACCTCGGGGGCCTCCGCCGTCGAATCGACGCAGACGTCGTCGCCGTCGTCGGGATCGAGGACCCCGATATCGAGGCATACGCCGCGCACGCCGACGCCATCCTGATCGACAGCCGTGGCGAGAACGGCGGGGGCGGAACCGGCGAGCCGACGGACTGGCAGCGCGCGGCCGACCTGGTGGACGCCCTGGACGTCCCGGTCGTCCTCGCCGGAGGGTTGACGCCAGAGAACGTGGCCGATGCCGTCGTGGCGGTCGCCCCCTACGCCGTCGACGTCGCAAGCGGCGTCGAACGGACGGGTGGCGTCAAGGAGCCCGAGGCCGTCCGCGCGTTCGTGTCCGAAGCACACCGAACGGGGGACCCCGCGTGAGCGATCGGCGCGACGCGACCGGGGCCAGCGTGGATGCCCTGGCCGCCGACACGGATCGGGCAACCTTCGTCGAGCGCGCGGACGGCGACCGGCCGGTCGTGGACCGCGTTGGGATCGACCTTGCCGTCGACGTGGCACCCCTGACCGCGTACGCCGCTCTCTCCTCGCGGGGAACCGGGGCCTCCCCGTACTCCTTCCTGCTCGAGAGCGCGGAGAAAGTCCCCTCGAGCGATCCCGACGGCGCCTTCGCGCCGGTCCGCGAGGGACGTCACGCCCGGTATTCCTTCGTCGGGTACGATCCGGTCGCCGTCGTCACGGTCGACGGTGGCCGTGCGGAGGTCGACGCGGCCGACGTCGATGTCCAAGTCCTCCAGGAGGCATACGCCGGCCTGCTCGAACCGAACGGGGGTGACGTCCTCGACAGCCTCCGGGCGGCGATGCCCGAGGCCCGCCTCGAGGGCTTCACCGATGCCGACCGCCAGCACCTCGAGGGTGGCCTGGTGGGCTTTCTCGCTTACGACGCGGTCTATGACCTCTGGCTCGACGAGGTCGGGGTCGAGGCCCCGGACTCCCGGTTCCCCGACGCGGAGTTCGTGCTCTCGACGAAGACGCTGGTCTTTGACCACGTCGAGGACACCCTGTCCCTCTCCTGTACGCCGGTGGTGCGCGACGGCCAGGACGCCGGTGCGGTCTACGATCGGCTCGGTGCCGAGGCCGAGGACGTCGCCGACGTCCTGGCAACTGCCGAGGGGGTCGATACCGGGGGCTTCCGGCGGGCCGGCGCGATGTCGGCGCCCCGGGCCGAGTACGAGGACGCCGTGGAACGCGCAAAGGAACACGTCCGGCGGGGCGACATCTATCAGGGCGTCGTCTCTCGGACCCGCGAACTCGAGGGCGACCTCGACCCGCTTGGCCTCTACGCGGCACTCCGGGAGATCAACCCCTCGCCGTACATGTACGTCCTGGCCCACGACGACCTCACCATCGTCGGTGCGAGCCCGGAGACGCTCGTTTCGGTCCGCGACCGGCGGGTCGTCTCCAACCCCATCGCGGGAACCTGCCCCAGAGGAACCAGTCCGGTCGAGGACCGCCGGCTGGCCGGCGAGATGCTCGCCGACGACAAGGAGCGCGCCGAGCACACGATGCTCGTGGATCTCGCCCGCAACGACGTCCGCAGGGTCGCGAGTCCGGGCTCCGTCCGCGTCCAGGAGTTCATGAACGTCCTGAAGTACTCCCACGTCCAACACATTGAGTCCACCGTGATCGGCGAACTCGCCCCCGAGCACGACGCCTTCGACGCCGTCCGGGCCTGCTTCCCCGCGGGCACGCTCTCTGGCGCGCCGAAGATCCGGGCGATGGAGATCATCGACGAACTCGAGAACACTCCCCGTGGCCCCTACGGCGGTGGCGTCGGCTACGTGTCCTGGCAGGGCGACGCCGACTTCGCCATCGTCATCCGGTCGGCCACGGTCGAGTCGACGGGCGATGGCGACCGGATCACCGTCCGGGCGGGGGCCGGCATCGTCGCCGACAGCGATCCCGCGGCGGAGTTCGAAGAGACCGAATCCAAGATGGACGGGGTCCTCGCCGCTATCGACGCCATCGAAGGTGAGCCAGGTGAGTCGATCGAGAACGAGGCCGCAAACCGCGACGGCGGGGAACCCCAGGAACCGGAGGCGGGCAGTCGATGAGTACCGGCAACGATCGGGAGGAGGTTGCCGTTGCGGACGCGCCCGAAGGGACGACCCGCACAGAGCAGGCGGCGGGCCCGACGGGAGATCGCCCGCGGGTCCTGTTCGTTGACAACTTCGACTCGTTCACCTACAACCTCGTCGAGTACGTCAGCGAGTACGCCGAGACGGAGGTGGTCCGGAACACCGTCGATCTGGCGACTGTCGTCGACGCCGATCCGGACGCGGTCGTGATTAGTCCGGGTCCCGGCCACCCGAAGAACGAGCGCGACGTCGGGGTGACCATGGAGGTACTCCGGGAGGTCAGTCCTGAGGTCCCCACTCTGGGTGTCTGTCTCGGCCTCGAGGCCGCCGTGTATGCCTACGGCGGGACGGTCGACCGGGCCCCCGAGCCGATCCACGGCAAGGCCGTCCCGATCGACCACGACGGCGAGGGACTGTTCGTCGGCCTCGAACAGGGGTTCCAGGGCGGTCGCTACCACTCGCTCGTCGCCACGGAGGTCCCCGAGTCATTCGCCGTTACGGCGACGACCACGGTCGACGGTCGTGAACTCGTCATGGGCATTCGGCACCGAGAGTATCCGATCGAAGCGGTGCAGTTCCACCCGGAATCCGTATTGACCGCCGTGGGACACGACGTCGTCCGGAACTTCCTGGAGAGGATCTGACGACGGGCGAAAGGGGCTGATCTGGGGGGGCAAGATCGGAGTTGCGAATGCGTCCTGAAGCGACCAGGTGAACCGAGGCGACCAGGTGAACCGAGGCGACCACGTGAACCGAGGCGACCACGTGAACCGAGGCGACCACGTGAACCGAGGCGACCACGTGAACCGAGGCGACCACG
>JAZKTI010000056.1:0-12279 GCA_036625635.1 Haloarculaceae archaeon | reverse complement strand
GATCGACGGCACAGTAGTGACTCCAGCGACTCGCTCACAGGAACGGCAGGGCGAACGCCGCCGTGAGGAAACTGATGACGAACCACCCGGCGAAGTTCCACCACGGGACGCCACGATAGCGAGGGCCGGGCAGGTCGTCCACGTAGGTCCAGTGCCCGTCGGCGACGCCCTGGTGGTCCGTGAGTACGTCGTACGCCGTTGCGAGGGCCGCGGCCACGACGACCGCTGGCCACCCGTCGACCGCGAAGCGTGCCGCGCGGAAGGCGAGGTAAACCGCCCCGGTCCACCCGAACAGGACGTACAGCGGCACGCCGACGAGCTTCGGACCGATGTGGTGGTCGAGCCAATCGAGAGTGACGACGATCGCCTCGGCGACGAACGCGACGACCGCCCCGCCGCCAAACAACGCGAGCGTTGCCGCCAGGGGCCAGGTCACCAGCGCGTGTGCGAGCGCCACGATACCCAGCCCGATTGTGATCGCGGCAAACTGCCGTCCGTTCGCCATACGTCCTCATTCACCACGGCAAGCAAAAGGGTTGTACCAATCCACAAACCGGGGGCGTGACCTGGAGCGGCCGAGCGTCGACTGGAGCGGAACCGACCCGGTCCTCACCCCTCGAACTCCTGGAAGATGACCGCGCCGCAGGCCTTACAGTGGGAGGCGTCGGGATCGTGGCCGGTCAGGCCACACTCTGGACAGGTGACGTCCACCTTGTCGGCCCGGGCCCAGGCCCGAACGATCTTGCTGCCGTACCAGGGGACGACGATGACCGCCCCGAGGATGCCGGTGATGGTGATCCACCGCCCGGGGAGTGTCGTGGGGAGGATGTCGCCGAAGCCGACCGTGGTGATCGCAACGACGGTGTAGTAGAAAGCGTCGCCGAAGGTGTCGATGTCCGGGTTGGCGCCAACCTCGACAGTGTAGAACATCCCCGCCGTGAAGAAGAAGAGAACGAGCACGGTCAACAGTAGCTTCGTCGCCCGGAGAGCGTTGTCCGAGATCGTCCCGAAGAAGAACTCGGCGTCGCGGGTGAACCGGTAGAACCGGAGGACCCGCAGCACCCGGAGGACGCGGAGGAAGCCGAGGTTCACGGCTACGACCGACCCGGGGAGCGCCAGGACGGCGAACGTGGGAAGGATGGCGAGCAGGTCGACGACGGTGTAGGGGTCCGTCGCCTCGCCGAGGCGGCTCTCGGCGCCGTAGAGCCTGAGGAGGTACTCGACGAGGAAGACGAGAGCGATGGCGACTTCGAGGGACCAGAGCCCCTCACTGATCTCCTGTGGGAGGTCGTAGGTGTCCGCGACGACGATGGCCACGAACACCAGGTTCAGGACGAGGAGGGCGACGTCGATTCCCTTCCCGAGCCACGTTCGGTGGTCGAGGAGGTAGAATCTGACCCGGTCGCGCCGGGCTTCCGGCAGCTGGGCAGGTATTCCCTCGCTCATTGCACGTGATGACGACGGCAGTTCCCTAAATCCCGGCGATGGTCCCTCGGGACCGAGTAACCCCACCCCCAGAGCGGTCCCACCACGCTGCCTGTTTTCCCCTACCCATCAGGCAACGGTTCACTCGCCGCCGTGGGGTTCCGCGAGCACCATCGCCTCGCCCTCGATCACCGTTTCACCGTCCTCGCCCTCGACGTCGGTGGCGAGCCGGAACCGTCCGCCACCGAGGTCCTCGACGACCTCGCACCGGGCAGTCACGCGCTCGTCGAGGTCGACCGGCGCCGTGTACCGGAGTTGCTGTGAGAGGTAGATGATGACGCCGGGGAGCCGGGCGAGGGCGGCGCTGATCGCGCTCCCGACGAGGGACCCGTGAGCAATCTGCCGGCCGAACCGGGTGTCCGCCGCGAACTCGGGATCGAGGTGGACCCGGTTGGTGTCGCCGCTGATCTCGCCGAAGAGTTCGACGTCTTCCTCGGTGATCGTCTTCGCGAACGTGACGGCGTCCCCGACGTCGATGCCGTTCGCGGTGCCGTGACTCTCGAACTCCCAGTCGGGCAGTTCGTAGGCTGTGTCGGGGTCGGTAAAGACCGGCCGGTCCTCGTCGAGGCGGGGGCGGGACCGGACGAGGAGCGGCGGGGTGTAGTAGGCCAGGTCGGTCACCGTGACGATGCCGACGAGATTTCCTCCGTCACAGACGGGCAGTTTCTTGATGTTCTCATCGCGCATGCGCCGGGCCGCATCGCCGACCTCCGTCGACGGCGACGCGGTGAACACCGGATGGGACATGACCGCGCGGACGGACGTATCGCCGTCCCCAGCGGCGAGGCATTCGACGAGGTCGGCACTCGTCACCATGCCGACGACTTCGCCGGCGTCCACCACGACAACGGACCCCACCGAGGCCGAATCCAGGGCCTGTGCCGCCTCGCGGCTCGACGCCTCGGGACCGATCGTCTCCACCGTCGTCGACATCACGTCGCTGAGTGGAATCGGGACGACCATGTAGTGAGGGAACGGGCGGGACTGCCTAAACCGGTCGGGCTGTGTCTCGCTGGATGAGACTTCACACGCTCCCGCCGCCACCCGTACGCCTTTTTCCCACCGGGCGAGAAGGGATCCCCAGATGCAGTACGCGGACCTGGTCGCGGTCTACGATCGCCTCGAGGCGACCGAGGCGAACCTGAAGTTGACCGCAATCGTCGCCGAGACGCTCGAGGAGGCTGACGAGGACCACCTCCCCTTGCTCGTGAAGCTCCTCCGCGGGGATCCCTTCGCGGCCTGGAAGCCCGACGAACTCGGGCTCTCCTCGAATCTGACCGCCGAGGCCATCGCCAAGGCCACCGGCGTCGACGAAGCAGAGATCGAGGACGCCTGGCGCGAGACGGGCGACCTCGGCAGCGCGGCAAAACGGGCCGTCGCCAACGAGCGCCAGCAGACCCTCTTCAGCGACGACCTCACCGTCCGGAAGGTCCACGACACGCTCCAGGAGATCGCGACCTACGAGGGCGCGGGGAGTCAGGGCAAGCGCATCGACGCCGTCGCCGGCCTGCTCGCCGACGCCGACCCCGACGAGGCGAAGTACGTGGTCCGGACCGTCCTCGGCAACCTCCGGCTCGGGGTCGGCGAGGGCACGACCCGGGACGCCATCGCCGAGGCCTTCCTGGCCGACCGGGCGGACGACGATGCTTTCCAGACCGCCGTCGAGGCCGTCGAGCACGGCTTCCAGGTGACAAACGACTACCGGACGGTCGCCGAGACCGCGAGAGACGAGGGCGTCGAGGGCCTCAGCAATCTCGACGTCGAACTCTTCCGGCCACTGCGCGTCATGCTGGCGAAGAAGGCCGATGGGCTTGCGGACGCTTTCGAGACGGTTGCGAGCGAGGAGGAGAAGGAAGGGGGTACAACCGAACCTGACGACGCGATCGAAATCGGGACAGCCGACGAGTCCACTGGTAGTGACGCGGCGGGAACGCAGACGACGATCGCGGGGTCACCGGAAGGAGCCCCGTCCACCGACGACGAGACAGCCGACGGGAGAAAGACAGCAGACGGGAGAAAGACAGCCGACGGAATCGAAACAGCCACCGGCGAGGACCTCGGCCAGCCCGCCCTCCTCGAGTACAAACTCGACGGCTTCCGCGTCCAGATCCACAAGCGTGGCGAGGACGTGACCGTCTTCACACGCCGGCTGGAGGACGTCACCCACCAGTTTCCCGAAATCGTCGAGCGGGTCTCCGACCGGTTCGCGGCCGAATCCTGCATCCTCGAGGGCGAGGTCGTCGCCTACGACGCCGGGGCGGATGAACCGCTGCCCTTCCAGGAACTCTCCCGGCGCATCAAGCGCAAGTACGACATCGAGACGCTGCGCGAAGAGGTCCCGGTCGGCGTCCACCTGTTCGACCTCCTCTACCTCGACGGCGAGTCGTGCCTCCAGGCATCCCTCGCCGACCGCCTGGCTGCCCTCGAGGACCGCCTCGACGGTCGCGAGCGAGAGTTTCAGCGCACAACCAACCTCGTCACCGCCGAGCGCGAGGCCGCCCGCGAGTTCTACGAGGCGGCCCTCGCGGCGGGTCAGGAGGGGCTGATGGTCAAGAACCGCTCGGCGGCCTACCAGCCGGGGAGCCGCGTGGGCTACATGGTCAAGGTCAAACCGACGATGGAGCCCCTCGATCTGACGGTCCTCCGTGCGAAGTGGTCCGAGGGGCGGCGACGCAACCGCCTGGGCCGGCTCTTCCTGGGCTGTCGGGACGACGAGACCGGCGAGTTCCGCGAGGTGGGGCGCCTCTCGACGGGCTTCACCGACGAGCAGTTGCTCGAGATCACCGAACGGCTCGAGGAGACCATGGTCGAGCAGGACGGCCGCGAGGTCGTCTTCGAACCCAGCGAGGTGATCGAGGTCGCCTACGAGGAGATCCAGGCCTCCCCCGAATACGGGTCGGGCTACGCGCTCCGGTTCCCGCGGTTCGAGAGGTTCCGGGACGACCTCGGCCTCGAGGACATCGACACACTCGAGCGGATCGAGGACCGCTACGAGGCCCAATGAGCGGCTCAATCCGGCTCCGGGACGGCGTCGAAATCGAACTCGCCAGCGGCACGACCGTGGTCTGTGATGCGCGGGCGCCCGACGGCGACGTGGCGGTCCTCAGCCACGCCCACGGCGATCACCTCTACTCGGACCCGCCGGACACGATGGTCGCGTCGCCGCTTACCCGCGACCTCGCGGCCCTGCGGCGGCCGGACGAACCAACGCCAGCGGCGCGGGATCTCCCGGCCATCGAACTCCTCGACGCGGGCCACATCCCCGGCTCGCGTGCCGCACTCATCGAGGGCGAGCGGACCTACTGTTACACCGGCGACGTGAGCACCCGCGACCGACTGTACATGTCGGGCTTCGACCCGCCGGAAGCGGACGTCCTCGTCGTCGAGACGACCTACGGGGAGGCGGACTACGTCTTCCCGCCGGTGGCACGCGAGCAGGCGGCCTTCGAGGACTGGCTCGCCCGCAACGCCGATGTCCCCGTCGTCGTCTTCGGGTACACCCTGGGTCGGGCCCAGGAGATCCAGTACCTCCTGGCGGAGAGCGACCGGGAGCGCGTCTTCGTCAGCGACGCCATCGCCGGCGTGAACGAGCGCATCGAGGCAGCGACGGACCTCGGCTTCGACGTCGAACCCTGGACCGACGAGATAACGCTGGGGGCCGGGGACGCGCTCGTGCTGCCCAGCGGGACGAACCGGTTTGACTGGGTCGAGTCACTACGCGAGGAGACCGGAGCGAAGACGGCGGGCCTGTCGGGCTGGGCCGTGGACTCGGGGTACCGGTACGCCAACGGCTTCGACGAGACGTTCGTGCTCTCGGACCACTGTGACTTCGAGGAACTGGTCGAGCTCGTCCGGGCCGTCGATCCCGAGGCGGTCTACACCCTCCACGGGAGCGCTCGGGAGTTCGCACGCTACCTGACCGCCGAGGAGGGGTTCCAAGCGACGGCCCTCGAGCGGAACCAGACGGCGCTTTCCGAATTCGAGTGAGTCCTGGCTGTCCCAGGTTCGATCGGGCCAGGGTTTGTGCCGGGCGAGCGGGGCAAGGACAGACGCCGAGGGAACCCGGACCTTCTCGCACGGCGGGCCCTCCCGCGGACCAGGCGGAAGCGCCCGTTGGCATCCAGACGGATGGTCGACCGATGCCGGGTTCGCGATCGGTGCGGGCGCGAGTGGAAAACCGAAGTGGGGTGAGGGGGGTGGTTTCGAGGCCGATGTGGCGCGAGCCTGCCTGAATACTCGTCCGGTTCGATTCCCCGGTCGACCCCGTGAAACTGAGGCCGACAGATGCACGTACGAAAGGCGGGAGAGTAAAAGTAGGCAGACCTCGGTGAAAGTGTCGACGACGCTCCTTTATCCGCCTCAGGTCAGGCGATCTCCCATCGAAACTCAGGGGTTGACCTCGCCTGTATTCCGTGTCGGACCAACCTGTACGTTGGCATGCCACTGTTGACGAGTTTGACGAGGACTGGAGCAGTGTAGTGACAGTACGTCGGGACGGTGGCTCACACTGCGTGAAACGGCCACCGCGGCGACGATCGAGGGCCCTCTATTCCGGAAGGGTTTCGCCGAGACCGTCGAACCGGGAGTCCGAGAGCAGGACGGTCTTCGTCTCCGCTTGCGGGACCGAGAGACTGATCTCCTTGGTGCGCCCGTAGCGGCCCTTCGAGACGACCACGGCGTTGACGATGCCGAGCATGTCGAGTTCGCTGATGAGGTCGGTCACGCGGCGCTGGGTCAGGGTGTCGAAACCGATGCGACCACAGAAGTCCTCGTAGGTGTTGTAGACCTCGCCCGTCGTGATCGAATCGACACCGCGCTCCTCCAGGCTGATGATGGCCATGAGGATGAGTTTCGACTGCGGCGGCAGCGTCCTGACCGCCTCGGCGACCCGGTCGAGTTCGATCTTCTGCTGGGCCTTCCGGACGTGATTCTGGTCGACCAGGTCCGACGTTGACCGCTCCGCGAGTTCGCCGGCCGTCCGCAGCAGATCCAGCGCGCGCCGTGCGTCTCCGTGCTCCTGGGCCGCGAAGGCCGAACACAGCGGGATGACCCCCTCGCCGATGACGTCGTGCTTGAAGGCGATCTCCGAGCGCTGCTCGAGGATGTCCTGGAGGTGGTTCGCGTCGTAGGGCGGGAACACGATCTCCTCCTCGCCCAGGCTCGACTTCACCCGCGGGTCGAGGAAGTCGGTGAACTTCAGGTCGTTCGAGATGCCCATGATGGACACCTTGGAGTTGTCCAGGTCGGAGTTCATCCGCGAGAGGTTGTAGAGGGTGTCGTCGCCGGACTTCTCGACGAGCTTGTCGATCTCGTCGAGCATGATGATGACGACCCGTTCCTGGTAGTCCACGGCGTCGAAGAACGAGCTGTAGACCCGGTCCGTCGGCCAGCCGGTCATCGGGACCTCGTCGCTCCGGTCCTCGAGTTCGGTCGCCAGGTAGTCCAGGTGCTCGTCGATCCGGTCGAGGGAGTCGAACTGCGTCTCCGAAAGGGCAACCACGGCGTCCTCGACATCCTCCCGAAGGGCGTCGACGGCGTCGATGCGGCCGCGGAGGTACTGCTTGTTCTGCTCGATGAACTTGTTCGCAAGCTGAGCCAGGACGCGGTACTGGGTGTCCGTCACCTCACAGTTGATGTACTCCACGAGACACGGCACGTCGTACTTCTCGGAGGTAACCTGGAGTTCCTGGCTCACGTACTTCGCACTCGCGGTTTTGCCGGTCCCCGTCTTGCCGTAGATCAGGATGTTCGACGGCGTGTCCCCGCGGAGTGCCGAGGCGAGGATCGACGCCATCTTGTTGATCTGCTCCTCCCGGTGGGGGAGTTTCTTCGGCGTGTAACTGGGCCGCATGACCTCCTTGGTCTCGAAGATCGGGTCGCCCTGAAGAATGTCGTCGAATAACCCTGCCTCCTGGTCCCGGTTCTCGAGCAATTCTCCTGTCAGACTATCGTCAATTCCCTCGCTTACTGTCTCCCCGTCGGGTCCCGACCCGAGGGTATAGCCACTCGCGTCGCCGACGGCTCCATCCAGTCCGTCGTTCTGGGTCGCCCCCTCTTGTATCATATTCCTTTCATTCTCGTTCATTCGTTCCACCTCGCTAGCGCCCGCGCGAGACAGACCCGCAGCTCACAGGTGGGGGCGGCCTCGAAACCCCCGAAAAGCGGCGGTTCACCGCCTCTGACTCGCGCCCGGTTGGTCCACCTCGTACCCATGACGGTGGGCATTATAAAGTCTTCCTTCAGGCGAACCGTACGGTATCTGTTAATATTATCTGACACAGTAAATCCATCCTAACGAGTCGGTAAGACGGGATTGTCAGGGTGCAGCAAGGCGTTCACGCATTCGAATTGTAAGTATCATTCGATATCTGATGTTTTTGGCTGTCAAACTACGAGAGATAGCCCAGATCGCGGAGCCGCTGTTTCGTTTGAACGTCCATGTCCGGTTCGGGAAGTGCCTCGTTCGTCTGTCGCAAGTCGGAGAGGTGGTCCGCAAGTTCTCGTTCCAAATCGGCTGCGATGTCGGGGTGGGCAACCGAGACCTCCTCCCTCTCCCCAGGATCGTCTACCAGGTTATACAGTTCCCTCGTCCCGGCGTCACGGTCCCAGATGAACTTCCACTCGCGAGTGCGTAACGCGAGCTTGTACTCGTCGGCCTGATCAGTCTCTGCGATGAGCCGAGCGTCGGTCCCGGGAGTGGCCGCCTCGAGGAGGGAACGGCCGCGGTATCCCTCGGGGATTTCACCACCCGCGAGATCGACACAGGTCGGGGCGACATCGAGCAGTTCCACGAGTTCGGGCTGGTGTCCGGTAGAAGCGGTCTCTGATACTGCCCCTGCCCCGCTCACGACGAGTGGGACCGACAGGACCTCGTCATACATCGATGGGTTGTGACTGAATCCGCCGTGGTCGTCGAACTCCTCGCCGTGGTCCGAGGTGACGACGACTGCCGTGTCTTCGGCATCGAAGGACCGATCGACGGTGTCGAGCAGACGTCCGATCTGGTCGTCGGTGTACCGGATCTCCGCGTCGTAGAGGTCGAGGAGCGTGCAGAACTCCTCCTCCGACAGTTCGTCCGGGTCTTCGAGCATCTTGCGCCGGAGTTTGATCGCGTCCCGCTCCCCGAGGCCCAGGTCGAGGCCAAGTGCCGCAGCCGCCTCCTCGTGTGGGAGGTACGGGTGGTGGACGTCCATGTAATGGACCCAGCAGAAGAACGGTCCGTCGACGCCGGCGATCCAGTCGATGGCTTCCTCGGTGATCTCGGCGGCGTCTTTGTACGTCTGGCCGACGTCGAGGCCGGCCTGTTCCTCGGTGGTATCGTAGAGCCGCTGGAGCGTCCGATAGAGAAGGCTATCGTGGTCGACATTCAGCTTCACCCAGCTCCGGAGTCGAGAGAGTATCGAGGGATCCGACTTGGAGTCATAGAAGCGGTCGAACCCGCGGTCGTAGTTGTAGTCCCGGGAGAGCCAGAGGTTCGAATGGAAGGCGCCCGTTGCGTGACCCGCCTCGCCAACGGCCGTTCCGACCGTCGTCCGTTTGTCGGCCAGGTACTCGAAGCCGCCGTACTCGAGCGGATAGGTCGATGTAATGATCGAAGGGAACGACGCCCGCGTCCAGTTGGCGTTCGCGAAGGCGTCGAAGTAGAGGCCACCCTCCGCGAGGTCGTCGATGACGGGCGTGGTATTACGTTCGTACCCATAGCAGCCGACGTGATCGCGACGGAGCGAATCGATCGTGACGAGGAGGACGTTGGTCATTGACGCCATCTGGTCTCGAAATCCGTAAATACCTGCTGTTCGCGCGACGGGACGGGTCGGTAACCCCGCCAGAGGACCCGACACGGCGCGTGAGATGCGAGCGTATTTGTCCACACTGCCTTATCCACCTGGGAGCCGAATGGGGACGTACTGGTTGAGGACCTGGTGGATGTCTTCGTCCCGCAGGACCGCGAGGGCGTAGAAGGCCACCCCGATTCCGACCACCGCGAAGAGGAGCGGGAGGGACGAGATGCCGACCACCGTCGCGACGCCGGCAACGAGCAGGCCCATGGCGAGTGCACTCGCGATCTCCCGGAGGAGCGATCTGACGGGCAGGTCGACCGCCACGACGCCGGCCGTCCGGATCCAGAGGATCGACGCGTCCACGAGTTTGGCCAGGAATGTCCCGACAGCCGCCCCAAGCAGGCCAAACTGTGGAATCAAGAGGACGTTGAGCACGACCGCCAGAGATACCCCCACGAGCCTGGAGCGGAAGGGTATCTCGGCCCTGTCGAGACCCGTGGCAACCACCTGTCCCAGGCGGTGGAGTGACTCGACGACCATGTAGCCTGCGAGGATCACCATCGGGAGTGCCGCCTCGGCGTAGGACGGTCGGTACACCAGCCCAAGGATCTCTGGCCCGAGGACGGAGATACCGACCAGTCCCGGGACCGGTATGAAGAGGGTGAAGAGGATTGCGCCCGGGAGGATCCGTTCGATCTCGTCGTAATCGCCTTCGCTCGCCCACCGGGATACCTTGGGGAAGACCGTCTGGACGATCGCTGTCGTCGGGATTACGAGGACCCGGGTGGTCTGCCAGGCGACTTCGTATGAACTGACCGCGGCCTTCGTGAGCAAGAGGCCGATCATGAAGGTGTCGAACCAGAAGTAGACGAAGTTCGTCGGTCCGAAGACGGCGGTGTACTTCGAGATGGCGAAGAGGCTTCGGAAATCACGGCGGGCGGGCCGCCGCGGTCGAACGTCGGTGAGAAGGAAGCCGACGATTACGGTGGCGCCGAATCCGACGATCACGCCGTACATCAGCCCGATTGCACCCATGCCAACGGTAATGGCGGCGGCCCCGACGCCGACCCGGACGAGGTCCTGGGTGAGCTGGAGGAGACCGGCCAATAGCACCCGATTCTCCCCCTGGACGGTTCGGATGTGGAGATCTGCGAACAGCCAGCTGCCGATTGCCAGGGCGAGCAACCCGGGCACGTCGACGCCCACGTAGCCGGCCACTGCCCCCCTGACTCCGGGTGCAAAGAGCAGGAGTGTGAGGGCGATCGAAATAGTGCCGAAGACCGTGATTGCGGCGGTATAGATCTCCTCCGGCCGATCCGCACCACTGATCCGCTGGACGATGGCGCTGGTGATGCCGACCTGCGAAACCATCGAGCTGACCTGCACCACGAGGAAGAACAGGAAATAGACCCCCAACTCCGACTGCGGAAGAATGCGGGTGAAGTAGACGAGGCCGAGAAACCCCACCGCCCGAGCCGCCATGTGGATACCGGACAGCAAAATGCTGGTCGCTCCCGCCCCGGACCCGCCTCCTCCGTCACCGGCACCGTCACCCGCCGGCGGGCCCGGATCGCCAACTTCTCCGTGGGCATCAGATACGGCAGACTCGTCTCCGGACGGGGATCCCTCGTTACGGTTCCCAGAGCCGTTCCCGTCGGATCCCGGCTCTCCTTGTTTGTGGACTACGGTGGGATCGGTCCCGCGGTTGCCGGACTGTGAACTCTCACCGCTCCCGAGAGAGACCGCGAGTGATCCGCTGAAGAGTCTGCTCACCGGTCGGTCAATCCGCGGGCACTCCAGTTAGGTCTACTGCATTTCGGTAGCTACACGTCACTCGGTCCCGGACCCGATCGTTTCGAGCGTTTGTTCGAGGTAGTCGGTGTACGCAGCGACGTGCCGCTCCCGGGAGAACTGGTCGACTGCACCGGGGTCCGTGTTAAAATGGAACTCGCCGCTTCTGACAGCCTCGATTGCCTCGGCAACGGACTCGGAGTCGCCGGGCGGGACGACCAGTCCGAACCCGTGTTCATCGAGAAACTCTGCCGCCCGAAAGTCGGCATCGACGATGGCGAGGATCGGAGTCCTGGAACCGAGGTAGTCCCAGATCTTCGAGGGGACGTTCAATCGGTTTCTCGGGTCGTTCCCTCCGATGTAGAGAGCGAAATCCGATCCCTTGAGGGCAGCGATAACGTCGTCGTGATCGACGAACCCGTGCGTCTCCACCACATCCTCGATACCGAGCCGTTCCACAACCGAGTCGTATTTCTCCGACCAGTCTCCATAGAAATCGACACGGATCGATGGTGGCTCGCCGGTCGCAGATCCTTCAACATAAAGAGCCAAGCCCTCGAGGAACTCGATGGGTTCGATCCACCCCTCGTAAAACGATCCAGCGTACACTATCGTAAAGAGGTCTCGGTCCTCTACCGTGATATCGTCAAATCTTTTTCGTTCGAATCCCATAAACGGAAGCTTGTGGAAGTGTTCGTGGGCGGCGTCTGGGTAGTTCCGTTCGAAGTAGTCGTCCGGAAGCTGGATACCGTCCAGCCAGACCACCCGGTCTGCGTAGCGGACGACGATGCGCTCGACGATCGATGCCAGGTAGAATGGGATCCCTCCTTCGTTCCGATCTGGGTGGTTAACTATCGGATCGCGAAGTTCGGCGACCCAGGGAGTCCCGACTGTCAGCCTGATAGCGGCACCGACGAGGTGGAGGTGGAACGGATTGTTGATCGAAAGGACGACGGACGGCTCCCGAGCCGCGCTGATCCCGCGAACGATACCCGGCAGGAACGACCTGCCGTAGGGGGGTCCCACGTAAAGGATTCGCACATCCCAACCCCGGTCGTCGAACAGTCGGATTCGGGTGGCGATCTTCTCCGGCCGTCCGCCCGGTTCGTCGGGCCGGCGGTTCGAAACTAGCAACGCCGTCGGCATGTATGATCCCTCCCCGGGGACGGGTGAGAAGGTTTCGATCGATTCGCCACACGGGAAATCAATTGCCGGCCTCCGG
>JAZKTI010000055.1:0-12280 GCA_036625635.1 Haloarculaceae archaeon | reverse complement strand
GCCGCGAGGAGATTTCCCGCATGGCCTCGGCCCACCGCGAGGTGGAGTCGGCCATCAGCGCCACATCGTAGCCCATGTCCCGGTAGTACTCGGCGATAGTGATGCCGGTGTACACGCAGGATTCTCGCGCGGCGACGGGCATGTTCGACGTGTTGGCGATGAGGCAGGTCCGGGCCATGAGCGGGTTGCCCGTCTGGGGGTCCGGCAACTCCGGGAAGTCGTCGATGACCTCGGTCATCTCGTTGCCGCGCTCGCCACAGCCGATGTAGACGACGATGTCCGCGTCGGCGAACTTCGCGAGGCTCTGCTGAGTCACCGTCTTCCCGGAGCCGAAGGGGCCAGGAATGGCTGCGGTCCCGCCCTTCGCCAGGGGGAACAGGCCGTCGAGGATGCGCTGGCCCGACGTCAGCGGCTCGGTCGGAGTCTCCTTGTCGATGGTCGGCCTGGCCGTCCGGACCGGCCACTCCTGGCGCATCTGGATCTCCTCGCCGGTGTCGAGTTCGATCACCGTCTCCTCGACGGTGAAGTTCCCGCTCTCGGTCGCCACGACCTCGCCGCCCTCGGAGTCGGGCGGCACCATCACCTTGTGGTCGATACTGGGCGTCTCGGGAACCGTCCCGACGATGTCGCCGGCCTCGACCTCGTCACCGGCCTCGACCGTGGGCGTGAAGGCCCAGGTCTTCTCCAGGTCGATGCCCGGCGAGTCGACTCCGCGGTCCAGGAACGCCGAGTTCATCTCCGACTCGAGGACGTCGAGCGGGCGCTGGACGCCGTCGTAGATAGTGTCCAGCGCGCCCGGTCCCAGGTCGACGGAGAGTGGCGCCCCGGAGGACTCGACGGGTTCGCCCGGCGAGACTCCGGAGGTCTCCTCGTACACCTGGATCGTGGTGATGTTGCCTTCGATCTCGATGACTTCGCCCATCAGCCCCTCGTGACCGACGTAGACCACGTCGTTCATCTTCGCGTCGAGGTCCGTCGCGGTCACGACTGGGCCGGAAACGCTCTCGATGACGCCGTCTTCGCGGACGTCAGACTCTGTTGTCGTACTCATGTTAGTCCTCCTCCATCAGGTCGATTCCGATCGCTCGCTTGATCTGCTCGCGCAGGCCGCTGCTGCCGGTGCCGCCGCCCAGCGTGACCAGGACCGGTTCGACGCTGGTCTGAACCTCCTCGCGAACGCCCCGCGAGAGGTGGTCGAGGTCGTCGTCGTGCATCACGACGATGCCGACGTCGTCGTCGGCGAGAGTTTCCGTAACGGCCTCGTCGAGTTCCGCCGCCTTGCGGTCCTGCGGGACGTCCTGGAACTTCCGGACGCCGGCCAGGCGGAACCCGGTCGTGAACTCCGGACTGCCGACGACGGCGATCTCCTGGCTCATCGGATCACCAGCTCCCGTTCGATCTCGTCGGGGTCCAGGCCCGCCTCGCGGCCGCGGCCGATCGCCCGGATGTTGTCGACCTCGCGCTCCTTGGCGAGGATGTAGGAGAGCACCGGACAGATCGACAGCGGGTAGCGGTTCGACAGCTTGTCGGCGTACTCGAGCAGGGCCGCGTCGAGGGCGTGCTCGAACTCGATGAGACTCTCTGCCCCCTCGAGGACGTCCAGCGCGTCCTCGAGGTCGTCCCCGTAGATGCTGGTCCGGATGTGCTCGACGAGCTGGTCCTGGTTGCCCGCGAGTTGCCGGACGTCGCCCTGATCGAAGAGCCGACCGCCCTCGATGAAGTACTCCGCGGGCTCGATGTCGGCCCCGCTCCTGGCGAGCCGGAGTGCGTTGCGCAGGTTGCGGAAGTCGATCTCCGCCCGGAGAAACTCGACGTAGAGTTCCGTCGCGCGCGTCCCCTCGCTGGGCAACCCGGCCAGCAGGTCCTGGTAGAACTCCAGGTCGAGGGCGTTCTCCAGGGGGACCAGAACGCCGGTGTCCTCGTACTCCCGGAGGGCTGCCTGGAGAGGGTCCCCGAACAGGGTCCCCTCGAGTAACTCCACGATCTCGCCGATCGAGTCGGCGGCGACGAGTCGGTCGAGGGTCCCTTCGCCGATTTCGCCGGCCAGGATCAGGTCGTCGCGGATGTCTTCCTCGGTCGCACCGGAGTACTTGCCCCGGATGACCGTCTTGACGTTCCAGACGTCGAACTTCCGGAGGTACCTGGCGACGAAGTCGTACAGCCGCCCGTTGGACCACCGGAGCAGGTCCTCGAAGTGCTTTGCGAGATTCCGGTTCAGCGCGTACTCGATGAGGTCGACGCCCGAGTATCGCGCCCCGAGGGCGTTCATCTCGCTCTCGTACTCCGTCTCCTCCATGAACCGGGCGATCTCACCCGGCCCCATCCGGACGAGTTTGCGGTAATCGTCGTCGTCGAACAGCGCGGCCTTGCGGGACCGTACGCGGGCGGTCACGTACTCGTAATTGCCTGGCTCGTCGGCCTGTGGGGCGGATGCGCTCATTGGTCCTCGAAGAGCCGGTCGGAGATCTCCCGGAGATTGTCCTCCCACACGTCCTCGAGGACCGAGTCGAAGGTGTTGTTGACCCGGATCCGCGAGCCCGTGCTCTCGACGACGACCCCGCCGAGGCAGTCGTACTCGCCAGCGTAGGTGACGCCCGTTGCGTCGTCGGCGATCGACTCGAGCAGGTCGGCGTCCGCCGCCCGGCCGTAGAGGTCGAGGGTGGCGTCGGCGTCGAACTCCTCCCGAGCTGCCGCGAGCAGCACGCGCGTCAACTCCTCGCGGGTGTCCCCGGACAGGCCAGCGACCTCCGCTTCGACCTGTTCGCGAACCTCCTCCAGGACGTCACGCCTGGCTTCGAGTCTCGCCTGTTTGGCCTCGAGCTTCGCACTCGAGAGCTTTTGCTCGCGCTCCTGCTCGATCGTGCGCTCGACCGCTCGCTCGCGGTCCGATCGGATCTCCTCGGCCTCGGCTTCAGCCTCCTCGATTATCTCGTCGGCACGCGATTCGGCGTCGGCAAGTATCTCCTCGGCACGCGCGCGGGCCTCGTCTCGAATGTCCTCTTCGACTGTGTCGAGGCTCATAATCAGGGGGTGTTTACACCACGAAGATGGTGACCAGCGCGAGGATCACGAGGGTCTCGGGCAGAACCGTGAAGATCAGGCCCCGGCCGAACATCTCGTCGTCCTCGGCGACGGCGCCGACGGCTGCCGCGCCGATGCCGCGTTCGGCGATCCCCGCGCCGAGGGCCGCGAGGCCGACTGCGATTGCCGCGCCGGCCGTCGGTGGGATCCCCTGTCCGGCTTCTTGCAGTACAACGGACGTGAGTGCTGCGAATGTCTCGATCATGGTAGGTCTCGATGGATTCGTATCCGAACAGTCCTACCTCCACTTACCTCACCCATAAAACTTCCCAAACTCCCTCGTCGTCCCCCGAACGACCGGTTTTCGGCATTTCGTGGTACCGCAGCTCACGGTGGGTCTGCCCGGGCGCGGCCAGCGGCCGGTGAGCGGGGTCGGGGCGGTAGTCGATGCTCCCGACCCCGTGACCAGCGGTCCTACTCGGTGGCGGTGAAGGTCCGCTCGTGGCCGAAGGGCGCGTACTCCTCGCCGCCGCCCTCGTAGAACTTCTGGAAGAACTCCACGTACTCGAGACGGACCGCCTGGAGACCGGCGCTCGTGATGCCCAGAGCGAGCACGAGCGCGTGGCCGACTACCAGCACGACGAGGCCGGCCGCGAGGCCCGCGACGCCCATGTGCATGAGCCCCGGGAACATGACTTCCCCCTCCGTGACGGCCTCTGGTGCCTTGCTGATGAGGAAGTGGAACTCCCCGTGGTGGCTGTAGGCCCCGAAGAAGAGGAGGTTCACGACGAAGGCCATCCCGGCCTTCGCCAGGAGCACCGCCGTGATCCTGGTGTAGGACAGCCCGTCGACGAGCACCTTGAGGAAGACCGCCTCGATCGCCTCGACGAAGTCGGCGACGGCGATCATGACGATGCCGAGGACGAACAGGCCGACGCCGAGCATGCCGACAGTCTCCGAGAAACCGGCGAATCCCAGTGGGACCGGGTGGCCGTTGAGCGCTGCCTCCGGACCGACCAGGAAGGCCGGCTTCATGGGACCGGCGAAGTCGCTGAAGATGAACGACCAGAACCCGACGACCATCAGCAGCCACGCGCCCTGCTCGAGGACGGCGTGGGTAACGCTGTGGCGTGCCTCCTTGAGGAACCCGAGGACGTAGCCGAAGGAGACGTGCGCGAGTCCGGCCAGGATGGCCACGACGAGCCAGAGCTGGGCGTACTCGATCTCCGCGGGCTGGAGGCCCTTGTGCATGGGCGGGTGGCCGGCCCAGACGACGTCACCGAGGACGTGCAGGCCGAATATCTCGCCGTAGAGAACGCCGAATATTGAGGTGAACACGCCGGCCCACACGGCGATACCGCCAAGGGCCCGCCACCCGGCCGAGTCGAAGGCCCGCATGATGCCCAGCCCGATGAGCACGTACAGCAGGCCGTAGCCCAGGTCCCCGATCATGAAGCCGAACATGACGGGGAAGGTGAGCAGCAGGATCATCGTCGGGTCGAACTCGGAGTACTTCGGCCGGCCGATGACGTTCGTGAGCAACTCGAAGGGTTTCGCCGTGGCCGGGTTCTGCATGATGACCGGCGGGCCGGAGCCACTCATCGGGATCAGACCGTCACCGCCGTCGGCGTCAGCGGCGTCAGCGTGACCGCCGTCGGTGACGACTTCGTCGTCTTCGGACACGGCGGCGACCTGCCTGTCCTCGGACTCCGGGGCGACTTCCTTCTGCCCAGCTTCGGTAATCGTCGCATCGGCGCCCGTCGCATCGGTGCCCGTCGCATCGGCGCCCGTCGCATCGGTGCCCGTCGCATCGGCGCCCGTCGCATCGGCACCCGTCGCATCGACACCCGCCCACGAGCCGGCAGGCGTCCCGCCGTCGGTCGCCGCCTCGGCGCTCTCGGTAGCCTCCTCCGGGACCGATTCGACGTGGTGAAGAGCACCGTCCTCGTCGTATTCGGCCCGCTCGAGTTCTTCGACGGCCACGTGGTCCCCGACGGCGTCCTTCAGGGCCGCCACGAGATCGTCGTACTGCTCGGTCGGGAGCCAGCCCTCCGCGACGAAAGCGTTCTCGGTGGTCGCGAAGGTCAGTGGTGCCTCCCGCTTCTGAACGTCGATGGTCATCTTCTCCTCGACGGCCAGGAGAAAACTCGCGACCTCGTAACGCACGTCCTCGAGTTCGTCCTCGACGGTATCGAGCCTGGATTCGAGTTGCTGTTTCCGGTGGGACAGTTCGGCGAGGTATTCTTCCGGGTCGCCCTCGCCGTCGGGGATCTCGATCGCCGTGAAGGTCGCATCGACCAGGACCTCCTGGAGGGCCGCGTCCTCGGCGTAGGCAAAGACGGCGACGACGTCGCCGACCGACTCGATGCGGTACCGATCGACGTCGCTCTCCTCAAGCGCCCCTTCGACCGTTTCCGGATCGCCGTTTCCGACGCGGACGGCCAGGGACTCGTAGCCCCCCAGCAACTCCAGCGGGATCCCCAGGGCGACGAAGGGTTCCATCCCGTCGATGCGTTCCTCGACGGAGCGGAGTTCGCCGCGGATGTCGTCACGACGGTCGTCGAGTTCGTTGACCTCCTGCCGGACGTCCTCAAGTTGCTCGGCCACGGCCTCGTCGGTGACGAGTCGGTTGCCCGGACCGGCGTCCTCACCGGTGACGTCGAGGATGGTCTTCAGCGATCGTACCGTGACGAGTTTCTGGGCGGCCTCGTCGGCACCCTCGACGGGATCGCCCGGTTCGAAGCCCTCCCAATCGCCGGCGTACTCCGTGATGTGGAGCAGGCGGAGGTCGTGGACGGCTTCGATGACCTCGTTCATCACCGACTTGGCCCCGGTCACCGAGACCCGACTCATCCGTTCAGGTCTGAGCATGTACCGCCTCCTCGAACAGGTCCAGGACGTGGTCGACCACCTCGCCGGTGCGCTCCATCGCCGTCTCCTCCAGGTCTGCGCGCTCTGCCTGGCCGTCTTCGAGGATCTCCTCGCGGTCGGTCTCGATCTCCGACCGCGCCTCCTCGAGGCGCTCCTCGGCGGCTGCCTCGGCCTCCTCGCGAGCGGTCGAGCGGATCTCCTCGGCCTCCTCCCGGGCCTCGGCGATCACGTCCTCGGCGTCCGTTTCGGCCTCGGCGACGATCTCCTCGGCCGCTGCCTCGGCGTCCTTGATGCGCTCGAGTACTTCTGTCTCTGGCATTCCTCAATCGTCCGAGTCTACCCCCAACGCCTATTTGGTAGTTGCGAAGTCGGCTCGCGCGTGCGGGACCGTCGCCCCGGGTACGGGCGAGTACCGGCAACGCCCGAGTACCGGTAACGGGTGAATACCGGGAACGGGTACCCGCTCGCCGCCCGACCCCTCGTCCCGAGGCGAGGACCACAGCCCGTCGCCACGAGAAAACCGCAACGTTATGCCGCGCTCGGCCGAACGTGATCCCAATGGGACTACTCGAGGACAAGGCGCGAGCCCGGCTCTTCTACCGCTACCTCTCGACGGTCTACGACCGCGTGAACCCCTTCGTCTGGAACGAGGCGATGCGCGAGGAGGCCATCGGCATGCTCGATCTCCAGCCCGACGACCGCGTGCTCGACGTCGGCTGCGGGACGGGCTTTGCGACCGAGGGCCTCCTCGAACGCGTCGACGCCGTGCACGGCCTCGACCAGAGCGCTCACCAGCTCTCGCGTGCCTTCGAGAAGTTCGGACGGACCGGACCGGTTCGCTTCTACCGCGGCGACGCCGAGCGCCTTCCCTTCGTCGACGACAGCTTCGACGTCGTCTGGTCGTCGGGCTCCATCGAGTACTGGCCAAATCCCGTTGCCACGCTCTCGGAGTTCCGCCGGGTGGTCCGGCCGGGCGGGCAGGTCCTGGTGGTCGGCCCGGACGCCCCAAAGAGCGGGCTTTTCCGGCGCCTGGCCGATGCGATCATGCTCTTCTACGACGAGGAGGAGGCCGACCGGATGTTCGCCGACGCCGGCTTCGAGGCCGTCGAACACACCGTTCAGCAGGCCCGGCCGGGTAGTCCACGTGCCATAACGACCCTCGCACAGGTTTCCGGTGAGTGACCGCTCCAGGCACTTCGGCACGCCGATTTCTCACCTCCAGCGGCGAGCCGCAGGGATCGCCCCAGGGGTGCCGTCGTAGATCAGGGTCCCGTCACGGCCACACTGTCGGTGTCGACGGAGACGTTCACGGTGAACTGGCCACTGGGCTGGACCGTCCACAACGTCCCGCTGTCCCCGGTGGTTCCGACCACGGTCCCGTCGACGCGGACGACGCCGTCGAGGGGCGCTCCGGTCCCGGCCTGATCGAGTTCGATCCGCATCGGCCGGGTGGGGCCGGTGGCGTTCACCGTCAGGACGAGTGCGGCGGTTTCGTTCTGGACCGTGCTCGCCACCGGAAGCGTCTCCTGGCGGAGCATCTGGATCTCGTGGAAGACCTGCTCCGTTCTGCCGTCCGCGTAGGTGGTGAGTTCCCCGAGACTGTGGCCGACGGCGACGCGGTAGATGGAGGTGTTCCCGAACCGGTTGATGCTCGGTGTCTGGATCGTGTTCGCGAACGCCCAAGAGTAGAGTGTCCGAAACCGGTTCAACGCTGCCACGATAGGGTCGCCGGTCTCCTCGAACCGGTCTGAGCCGGCGGCGATCCGGTTCTCAGTGACGTGTGCGACGCGGGAGAACTCGCCGTCGACCGACGTCGCCATGACGTATGACTCGGGCCCGAGCAACAGGTAGACGTCGGTCGGGGCGTGGGTCCCGGCGAGGGAGCGATTGACGACGTCGCCGACGGGGTTCCTGAGCGGATTCAGCCGGGAGCGGGTATTGTCGAGTGGCGTCTGATAGGCGGTGATGTACGGGGGCCCGGTGGAACTCGAGAGTTGCTCGCCGACCCTATCGAGCTGTTGTGAGAGCTGGGTTGCCTTGACCTGGACCAGACTCACCCGCCGGAGGAACGTCGACGCCGAAATCCTCCCGTCCTGGTAGTCGGCGAGAGCGGACTGATACCGAGTTTCAAGTCGGTCGACACGGGTGCGGACGACCGAGAGTTCGGTTTCGACGAGGCGCCGCTGGGCCGATTCGGACCTGCCGGGCCACGCTCGCTCGAAGCTCCCGCGTTCGAAACGGCCCTGGAGTCGCTCCGCACTGAATTCGGTCGCCCCGGCCACGTCGACGTCCGCCCGTGTGAAGCCCTCGCGGAGATCCGCGTTTGCCGGTGGCATGAGGGTATTCGATTGGTTCGTCGCATTGGCCACGCTGTCGACGGCCCGGAGCGCTCGGGGAGCGAGGTCGGCCTCCGCTCCGACTCCGGGGTCGGCCGGCGACCCGGCGGCGGGTTCCGCAGCGGCCCCGTGAGCCGGGCCGAAGGCGGCGACCGGACCGACGACGAGTAGCGCGGCGAGGACGACCAGCCAGCGGGCGCCCTCCGGAGACCGTGTCATCTTCCGGGTCTTTCGACGGCGGTTACTAAAAACGTCGCCTTTCCCGTCCTTCCAATAGACGGAACGAGCGGTCGCGAGACGCTTTACGAACCATTTTGACGTTTTATCGGGGGATGGAAAGGGTTTTCCGGCGGGCCGGAAAGATTGACAGGTATGTCAACGGGGGAGGCCGTCGCCCTGGTAGCCCTCCTGGTCGCCGTCATCGGGGCTCCGGCAGCCGCGCTCTCCGTCCCGGTCGCATCCGATTCGATGCCCCCTCCGGAGTCTTCGGCCGAGGGCGAACTCGCTTCCGCGGGTCCCTCACAGCCGCGGGTTGTCGTGGGCTCGGTGGACCCCCCAGGCACGCGGAGCGACGTGGAATCGGCATCGAATACCACCTTCACGGTGAGAATCCAGCCGAACGGGGACGCGCGGTGGCGAATCACGACTGCGTTCAACCTCTCCACGGCCGCCGATCTCGAGAGCTTCGAGGCCCTTGCGGCGGCCTTCGAGGACAACGAGACATCACAACTCGGCCTCGAGGCGTTCCAGCGTGCCGCCACAGCGGCCAGCCGCGAAACCGGCCGAGAGATGGTTCTCACGGACCAACGCAGGAGCTCGTCCGTTCCGAGTGATCTGCCCGACAGAGCAACGCTCGTCCTCCAGTTCACCTGGACAAACTTCGGCCAGGTTTCCAACGATTCCGTGGCCGTAGGCGACGTGTTCAATACGAGCAACCAGTGGTTCGAGGGGCTCGAGGCGACTCAGCAACTCCGACTCCAGTGGCCGGAGGGCTGGACGCTGGTACAGTCGCCCCCGGTGGGGGTCCAGAACCGGTCGCTGGTCTGGAACGGCCCCAGGTCGTTCGACCGGGACGACATCTCGGCGACCTTCGCGGGTGAGGTGGGTGACGGTGACGGTGGGGGTGGCGGGACCACCCGAACGACCACCACCGACGGGGGTGAACCCCGGGCGGAGTTCCCCTGGCTCCCGGTCGGCGCCGTGGCCGCCCTGGCGGTTGCCATCCTGGGCTTCCTGCTCCTCCGCCGCTCCGACGTGAGGATAGGGGGGACCCCCGACGAGGAATCTGCCACCGACGACTCGAGACCGGTTGCCAGCGAGTCGGACAGCGACGACGCGGCCGCTGGCCCGGGCGGCGAGGTCTCGGCCGAGGCCGAGGCGGAAGATGTCGACGAGGACCTCCTCAGCGACGAGGAACGGGTCGAACGGCTGCTCGAGCGGAACGGCGGTCGGATGAAGCAGGCAAACATCGTCAAGGAAACCGGGTGGTCGAACGCCAAGGTCTCCCAGCTCCTGTCCTCTATGGACGACGACGACCGGATCGACAAGCTCCGCATCGGCCGGGAGAACCTCATCTCCTTCCCGGACGAGGACGTCACGGACGCAGATGAGTGAGGACAGCGGGCAAGAGAGCACCGTGGAGACCGCTCCGTAGTGGGCGTGGAGAGCGAGAGAGCACCGTGGAGACCGCTCCGTAGTGGGCGTGGAGAGCGAGAGAGCACCGTGGAGACCGAGCAATCTGCCACGGTTCCAGGAGGCGGCCCGGATTCCGGGATGTGCGATCGATCGAGTAGCGGGGGGGGGGGAGAAGTGGGCACCCGGACAGCGGCGCACGCAGCCCCCAGGCCAGCGGAGGGCGGTCGACAGCGTATCGGTTGGCGACCTGCGCTGTAATTCGGTGCCGGTGCCGCTCCGAGCCACCAAAAATAACGTTTATCGGCACGGCGAGCGTCAGCTCGAACTGCATGAAGATTCTGGTCACCGTCAGCGAGGTATCTTCGGTCGACGACGAATTCGACGTCGACGGCCTCACCATCGACGAGCGATACCTCACGTACGACCTCAACGAGTGGGACGATTACGCGGTCGAGGAGGCCGTCCAGTACGCCGAGGCCCACGAGGAGCAAGAGGAGGTCGAAGTCGTCACCGTCACGGTCGGTCCCGAGCGGGCCGACCAGACGATCAGGCAGGCACTCGCGAAGGGCGCCGACCGGGCCGTTCGCGTCTGGGACGACGCGCTCGCCAAGGCCGGGGTCCTCGATCCGCGAACGAAGGCCCAGGTCATCGCGGCCGTCGCCCGCGAGGAGGAGCCGGATCTGGCACTCTCGGGCGTCCAGACGGGCGACGAATCCTGGGGCGCGACCGGCGTGACGCTGGCGGCCGAAGTCGACTTCGCCTGGGCCGCGGTCGTCAACGACCTGTCGGTCGACGACGCCGAGACGACGGCGTCGGTCCACCGCGAACTGGAGGGTGGGCTCGAGGAACTCACCGACGTCGACCTCCCGGCCGTTTGCACCATCCAGACGGGCATCAACGAGCCCCGATACGCGAGCCTTCGGGGCATCCGCCAGGCCCAGAGCAAGCCCCTCGAGGCCAAGTCCCTCGCCGACGTCGGCGTCGACGCCGACGACCTCGCAACGCCGCTGGAGTTGACCGACCTCTATGAGCCCGAGGTCGAGGGCGAGGCGACAATCTGGGAGGGCAGCGCCGAGGAGACGGCAGGCGAGCTCGCGGAACTGCTCCGCGAGAAGGGGGTTGGCGCGTGAGCGACGTTCTCGCGGTCGCCGAGCACCGCCGGGGCGACCTCCGGGACGTGAGCCTCGAACTCGTGACGGCGGCCCGGGGGCTGGCCACCGCGGCCGGTGGCGACCTCCACGTCGCTGTGGTCAGTGGTCCCGTCGAGGACTTCGCCGAGGATCTCAATCGCGAGGGGGTCGACGCCATCCACACCGTCGACTACGGCGACGACTACAACCACGACGTTCTCGTCCAGGCCGCCGAAGGGCTCGTCGCGGACCTGGCCCCGGCCTACGTCCTCACCCCGAACTCGGTCAGTGGTCTGGACTACGCGCCCGCCTTAGCTCAGCGTCTTGACGCCCCACTCGTCACGGACGCCGTCGACCTCGCGGTCGACGACGGACTCGTCGTCACCCGGGAACTTTACGGTGGCAAGACCGAGGGGACCCTCGCGGTCGAGGGCACGCCTGCTGTCGTCACCATCCGCCCAGCCGAGTGGCCCGCCGCGGAGGGCACCGGCGACGCCGCAGTCGAGGCCGCCGACGTTTCGATCGACGAGGACGCGATCCGGACCGCCGTCACCGGCTACCAGGAGGTCGCCGGCGGCGAGGTCGACATCGGCGAGGCCGACGTGCTCGTCTCCGTGGGCCGTGGGATCGAGGAGGAGGAGAACCTCGGCATTGTCGAGGACCTGGCCGACGCGCTCGAGGCCACCCTCTCGGCCTCCCGTCCCATCGTCGACAACGGCTGGCTCCCGAAGGACCGCCAGGTGGGCCAGAGCGGCAAGGTCGTCACCCCCGACGTCTACATCGCCATCGGCATCTCCGGGGCCGTCCAGCACGTCGCGGGGATGAAGGGCGCGGACACCATCGTCGCAGTCAACACCGACCCCAACGCGCCAATTTACGACATCGCCGACTTCGGCATCGAGGACGACCTCTTCGACGTCGTCCCGGCCCTGACCGAGCAGTTCAGCTGACCGTCCTCGACCCCCGGCGCCCTGCGCTTCCGTCCTGCCCCTTCAACAGCCGGGATGCCAGGCCGACGAGCCGAACGCTCACGCGCTGACGGGACGTCGAAAGGTCCCGGTGGTTTCGGCCGGGGGCACTCGCGGTGGCCGAGGGCATTATTACCGTCGCACCGAGAAGCCGGTATGACCGGGGCGACCGTTCGACTCGAGCCCGCCACAGGCGCGGATCTCGACGCCGTGGTAACGCTGCTCTCGGCGAACGACCTCCCCACAGCGGATGTTCGAAGCGGGACCGGCAGCTTCTACCTCGCCTACGAGGACGACCGCCGGATGGGTGTGGGCGGGC
>JAZKTI010000054.1:0-12297 GCA_036625635.1 Haloarculaceae archaeon | reverse complement strand
AGCGGAGCGAGCCGGTGACCAAGCGGAGCCTGCGGAGCGACCGAGGATATCCCGCGCAGAGCGCACGAGCGGGCCGAGGGCTTTCGGGCCGTTTGCGGTGGCAACTGGAGAAACCACTCCTGCGAGCGGGCCGAGGGCTTTCTGGGTGGGCGCGGTCACGCGTACGTCTCCAGAGAGCGGGCCGAGGGCTTTCTGGCTCTTGGCCCTTCAACTTACTTCGCCTCCTGCGATCGGGCCGAGGGCGAGCTGTGGGGGTACGGAGGCGGTATCCGATCAATCCACGAGCCGCCCGAGTGCGTCCGCGGTCGAATCGAGACCAGGCGCTCATGAAGCGCGCTCCCTTCGGAATCCCAGAATCGAAACGCGTCCGGGCCTGCCAGTACGACGTCGCAGAATCGTCCACGGATCACTCCATGCCCCAGACGAGACGAGCCTTCCGGAGGAACCCGATTCCGATGGTGTACGGGCCGAACTGTCAACTGTATCGTTCGATTGTTCAGCCCGGCAGTCCATCGCCGATCCGTCCATGCCCTCCAACCGTCAGCACCACGGCCCGGTAGCCGGGCTGCCCGTCCTCGGCGTCCTCGCACGGAAGCAAACCTACCGGCACCTGGCCCTGGTGCTCCTCCTGTTCCCCGTCGGCATCGCCAACTTCGTGTTCGTGGTCACCGGCCTGAGCGTGGGAGTCGCCCTCCTCCCGCTGGTCATCGGTATCCCCATCCTCGGTCTCGTCCTGGTCGGAACGACGTGGCTCGCGTCGAGCTACGCCCGCCTCCTCTCGACGCTGAGCGGTCGCGCGATCCCCAGCAACGGGTTCAGCTTCGGGCCCGAGGGCTTCTGGGCGGGCCTCACGGACCTCGCGACGTCCCTCCGGCCCTACGTCCTCCTCGTGGCCTTCCTGGTCTCGTTCCCGCTCACCGTCGTGAGCTTCTCGCTCCTCGCGGTCGTCTTCGCGCTCGCTTTCGCACTCGTGCTCGCGCCCGTCGCGGGCCCGCTTCCGGTGACGACCTACCGCGTGACCCAGGACTGGGCCCTCACGACGCCCGTCGAGTGGCTCGGCGCAGCGGTGCTGGGGTTCGTCCTGCTGCTCGCCGGGTTCTGGGCGGTGACGCTCGCCGGCGAGGCCCTCGACCGAGCGGCTGCGGCGGTCCTGGCCGGTGGCGGTGACGGTGCCGCGGCCGGCGATCCCCTCCGGGAGCGATAACGGCCTCGAAGTCTCCCGGGTCCGAGTCCGCCCGTCCGGATTACGGGCAGTCAGGCGCGGTCCCGACCGCCATGACCGATGACCGTCCGTCCGGGACCGGGACCCGTTTCTCAGGACCGGTAGACGTCGACCCCGTCTGGCATGTCCTCGCCCGTCGGGATGCGGTCGCCGCCGCCACCGCCGACCTCGGCCGCACACTCGACGCAGAAGCCCAGCGAGTCGTCGTAGTGGTCGGCACAGACCAGTCGCCCGCAGCGGTCGCAGGTGTGCCGGACGTCGGCCGCCCCGCAGACCTCACAGGGGCTCGAGACGCTCATGTCCCGGTCGAGGGGTCGGTCACGCTTCAACCTGGTGTCGCGATCGGCCCGGAACGCCGATTCCGGTGCCGGCGCTCCGGCCGTGGATGCCTGCAGGTGCCGGCCCACCCCCGACGGGGTCGCTGACTCGAACGATGGCGGGAACTCGATCGATCGGGAACCCGGAGGCGAGTCGAGGGACGCCCGCGCCGAACCCTTACAGTGGTTCGTCCCGAAGACGGGGTTGTGTATCGGTCCTCGCTGGTGACCGGCCTCGCCGTCGCCTTCGCGGCCATGGGGAGCGTGCTCGCGGTCGTGGCCGCGGGGACGGGGAACTGGCTCGCGCTTGTCCCGGCGGCCTTCTTCGGGGCCACGGCCTACTTCATGTGGTACCACGCCTCGGGTCGCCTCGCCGACCGGCTCTACCGAACGATGGAGGGGGCGGCAACGCGACAGCAGGACGCCCGCTCGGGCCGCGGGACTCGACGTCGGACCACTGCCGGGGGCCGACGGGCGGGGACGGGCGACCGGCGGGCGGCGACCGATGGCCGCGGGGGCGAGCGGGCAGCCAGCGACGCGGGGTTCGGCGCGGGCCCCAGGGCAGCCTGGGAGCGGCCCGGTGGCGAGTCGCGCGAGCGGGTCAGGCAGGCACGGGCCCGCCAGGAACGGGCGCGTCGCCAGCGAGCGCGCGAGCACGCAACGCGCGTGGGCGGCGGGGGGCGACGAGTCACAAGGGGTCAGCCGCCGGGCGGGATGACCGCCCGGGAGGCAGCGAGCGTGCTCGGCGTCGGGCCCGACGCCGACGAGGACGCGGTCCGGACGGCCTACCGCGAGCGTATCAAGGAGGTCCACCCCGACACGGACGGTGGCGACGAGGATGCCTTCAAGCGGGTCCGGGACGCCTACGAGCGGTTGGAGGAGTAAGCGGGGCTCAGCTGGAGGGGAATTTCGATCATTCCGGGGGTACCGACACTTATTCCCCCCATTCGTGGCGAAGGAGTGAACGGCACCGCCTTCTCGAATCCAGCAGGTCGTCGCACGAGGGCCCCAGCCCGCGGGATCGGGACACCGACAGGGACGGCAGCGGACCGGTGGTCGGTGGCGAGGAAAACGCTTAGTCTCCTTCGGACCGCCCCGAACGTATGGACTCGGGCTCGACCCAATCGGACCCTCCGGAGACGGTCCTCACGAACTACTTCGGAGCGGTCAACACGGGCGACGCCGCCATCGCACACAGTACGGTGGCTGCCCTCCGGAACCGGCTGGGGCGTGGTCCCTCGACCATCGAGTCCTGGCACCCGGAGGCGGACGTCGGGAGGTTTTCGGCCGACGTCCTCGGTCCCCTCTGGAAGCCGCACTCGCCACCCGGCTCGCTCCCGGTGTCTCCCTTCGAGTTCGTCGAAGCGGCGCGGAAACTCCCGTATCTTGCCCGGTCGCTCCGTCGCGGCCCCACCCCCGATACCCGTCTCCTCCGCCCGCATGAACGCGACCTGGTGCGTCGAATGCGACGTGCCGATCTCATCGTCAGTTGCGGGGGTGGGTACCTCCACGACGTCTTCGGGCCGGTGTTCCTGCGCCACCTCTACACGGTGGCCGTCGCCACGCTGGTCGACACGCCAGTCTACCTGAACGGGCAGTCGATCGGCCCGTTTCGCTCTGCCGCGCTGGGACGCGTGGCCGGCCGAATCCTATCGGCGGTGGACTACATCACGGTTCGCGACCCCCGGTCGGCTATCTACCTCGCCGACATCGGGGTCACGGACGTTCCGATCCAGGTGACCGCCGACAACGCGTTCCTGCTCGAACCCCGCCCCCCTGATCGGGACCTCCCGGAGACTGGGGGACTCTGCGTCGGGGCGACAGTCCGGCGCTGGGCGTACCCCGGGCAGGCGGATCCCGGGACGGCCCGGGAGCAGTATCGCGATTCGATGGCTGCCGTCTTCGACCACCTGGTCGAAACCTACGACGCGTCACTCGTTCTCTTCTCGCATACGAACGCCGACGTAACCGAAGCCGACCGCATCCGGCGACGGTGCGCCCATCTCGACCGCCTTCGTGTCCTCGCCCCCGACGTCGGCCCCCGCGAACTGAAGGGACTGGCAGGCGCGGTGGACGTCGTCATCGGGACGCGCATGCACTCGATGGTCTTCGCAACCGCCATGGGCACGCCCACGCTCTGTGTGTCCTACCTCCCGAAGGCACGGACCGTGATGGGGCGGCTGGACCTCGAGGAATACTGCGTGGACATCGCGGACGTGACGCCGGCGGTCCTGTGTGCGACGATCGATCGGCTGCTCGCGAACAGGAGAACGGTGTCCGACCAGTTGGCGGCCGAGGTTCCCGCGCTCGTATCCGCCGCGGAACAGAACTCGACGGTTGCGGCGGCCCTCGTCGCCGGCGAGGAGCCTCACCCGTCCTCGAGGTCGCGGTAGAGCGATACGTACTCCGACGCGGCGGCTTCCCAGGAGGTGGCGGCCGCGTACTCCTGGCCGTTCCTGGCGAGCGACGTCATGCGCGTGGGAGCCGTGCGGAGGTCCTGAAGCGAGCGAGCGAGGGCGTCGGGGTCGTCCGGCGGGACGAAGGTTGCACACCCCCAGTCTGCGAGGACGCCCCTGAGCGCGGGGAGGTCGCTGGCGACGATGGCCGTCCCCGCGGCGGCGGCCTCGCCGATCACCAGTGGGGACATCTCCGCGCCTGCCGTCCTGGTCGGGAGCGAGAAGACGTCGGCGGCGCGGAGGTAGGACCGTTTGACCGCTTCGGCAACGTGGCCGGGGACGCGAACGGCGTCGGTCAGCCCCAGGCGGCGACCCTGGCGTCGGAGTCCGGCGGTTTCGCTCCCCCGGCCCATCAGGACGAGCAGGGGCCCGGGCTCTCCGCCGGCGATTGTGGCGAACGCCTCCAGCAGCACGTCGGTCCCCTTGCGGGGTTCGTGAACGCCGACGGAGGTGAGGACGAACCGCGAGGGATCGATCCCGAGTTCGGCCCGGACCTGTGGGACGGGTCTCGTATCCGCCGGTGGCGTCCCGTGGAGAATCTCCCGGACGGGCGTCCGAACCCGGGAGAGGGCAGTCGAGCATTCGCGGTATCGGCCGGAGGGCAGGACCACGGCGTCGGCCGCGTTCAGGAGCCGCTCGAGCATCCGACCGACGTAGAGCCGAAGCCCGACTCGGCGGAGGACCCCGCCAGTGTCCGTGTAGCGCTCGCCGCCGTGGTGGGTGACGACGAACGGGACGTCCTGCAGACGGGCGGCGAGGGCTCCGGCGAGGACGCCCGGCGGAGTGCTGTTGTGCGCGTGGACGACGTCGAGGGAGGAACGTGGCGCGCCGACGAGCAACCCCGGGGGCAGGTCCGTTGTGTTGACCGCGCCGAGACGACGGTACCGGTGGACAGTCACCCCGTCCTCTCGGGCAGTCGACGTGCGGGACCCGGCGGTGAAGACGTGAACGTCGTGCCCGGCGTCGGCCTGTCGCGCCGCGAGAGTCGCGACCACCCGCTCGGCGCCGCCGGACCGGTAGGGGGTAGCCCTGCCCTGGAAGTGTCCCGGATATGGATATCGGGTCGTGAAGTGACCGACGCGCACGGAGTCCCCTGCGTCAGGAGCAGTCTTAGCTCTTTTCCGTCGAAGCGATCACTCACCCAATATGCCTGGCTAAAACGATGCGTTGCCGGCCTCGGACAGAATCCGGGCCCGAAATCTGAAATACCCGGGCAATGCGTGATGGAAAATTGCCAGGTATGCGTGATACCTTTTTACCCCATGTGTATTATGTCACCTGCCAATGGGGGGACTCACAGTCGAGGCCGTCGAAACGGATGGGCGACAGGTGAGATGTAAGTGTTCCTTCTCGCGAGCCCTCCGAAAGTTCTTCAGGTCCGATACGTTCTGGGTGGAGTACGACGTCGACGTGAGTGACGTGCCGGCGGCGCTGCTGGTGGTCCCGGTTGTCACCACAATCGCCCCCATCGCGTGGGCGACGGATACGACCCTCCACGTTCCCGTGGTCGACGAGCAGTTTGCCGCGTCCCTGGAGGCCGTCAAACGTGGATACTGCCGGTTGTACCCGGAGGTATTCGCCCCGGATCGGGGTCAACTCGTCGGCGAGCGGCGCGAGACGGGGACCGAGACCGGCACTGGCGGGACCGGGCTGTTGTTCACCGGCGGCGTGGATTCACAGGCAGCGTTGCTCACACACATGGACGAGTCACCGGCACTTGTCGCCGTTCAAGGCGCGGACATCAGCCTTGCGAACCGACGGGGGTGGGACGCCGTGACAGCGCAGGTCGCCGAGGCCGCCGCGCGCGCCGGGACAACCCACCGGACCGTGCGGTCGAATTTCAGGGACCTGTTGAACTACTACCTCCTCGACGCGTACTTCCAGGGTCCCCTGGGACGGGTGTGGTGGGGCGCGGTCCAGTACCAACTCGCCCTGCCGGGACTGTGTGCGCCCCTCGCCCACGCGGCTGGCTACGACAGCGTCTCCCTCGCGTCGGGATACACCGACGACCCGAGCAAGCCCGGGGACCAGCCCTATATCGTCTCGGCGCTGGCCTGGGGCGACACGACTGTCCGGATGAGCGACGTCGACCTGACTCGCCAGGAGAAAGTCGCTCTCCTCGGAAGGCACATCCGACAGACCGGGGCGAACCTCACGATCCGGTCGTGTGCGGCCGACCCCGCCGGCGGAAACTGCAACCGGTGTGAGAAGTGTTATCGCACGATCGCCGCCCTGGCCGTCGAGGGCATCGACCCGTCCGGTCACGGGTTCTCTGCCGACGTCCTGAGAGAGGTAACGATCCGGGCCGACCTCGAGGCGGGAGCCATCGAACTCGACCACCTGGAACGGGTCTACTGGGGTCAGGTGCAGGACCGGGCCAGGCAAGGGGAGGTGGCGCCCCTCGCCGAGGCGGCCGAGTTCGTCCAGTGGCTCCGAACGGTCGACCTGGATCGGTTCGAGGTCGAGACCAAACGGACCCCGACGACCGACCTGTTCTACGAGACCGTTCGCCGTTTGCCCCGGCCGCTCGATACGGCCCTCGCTCGAGCGACGGGCCGAATGAGAGAGCTTGTGACCGGGCCAGCACCGTGAGCGAGCCCGGTCCTCCCTGTTCCTTCCTCCCCACCGTCCTCCTCACCCATCCTCCCCACCACAGCCCCGTTACCCATCCTCACTACCCATTCCTCCGAACCCAGTGAGACCGGCCGAGGTGTGACCGTCGCGAGCGGTCAGTTCGGCGAATGCTCAGGAAGCCGGTCCGACCGGACCCGCCACCGAGACGCGGCCGCCCTGGGTAACGCTCTCCTCGTCGACCAAAACCGTCCTGTTTCCGACCCGGTAGCGGCCAGGGTAGGCGACCGTCGTCGCGAACGCACCGTCGGGACCCGAGTCGACGGTCCGGCGGTACGTCATCGAGCCGCCCGAAACCGTGACCGTCGTCGCCGCCGTGATCTTGGCGTTTGGCGGCGCCTGGCCGACGAGGCGCGCGCCCGGCACGAGGGCGTACAGCACGTGGGATTCAGCCTCGGCGTGGACCGCCCGGTAGTGGCCGAGTCGCGGGACGGCGCCATCGCCGCGCCAGAACCGCCTGAAGAGACGATGCTGAAGTGTTCCCGGGTCGGTCCCAGTCTCGGATTCGACCACGACGAACCCGACGCGATCGCGAAGTCGTTCGTACCAGTCCGGGCCCGAGCGGGCCGCTCTGAAGTCCTCGTGGTGGAGCAGGGCGTAGCCGTACTCCTTGGACTCGCCGTTGACGTAGTAGTTGTACACGCGGTTGGTCGCCCAGGGGGAGAACACGTAGTCAGCCGGATAGGCCAGATCGTGGGTTGTGGCGTACGCATCGGCCGTGGCGGCCGTCTCGTAGGTGGGTCGATCGACCTGGTGGTCGGCGACGAGCGCCGGGGCGAGGACGACACTCAACCCGTTCAACAGGACGAACAGCGCCACGACCTGGAGTGCCGACCGCAGTTCGACGCGGCCCGGCGACAGCAGCGTCGCCTCGCTGTCGGCCGATCCCCGGTCGAGTGGCGGTGGCCGGCCGATATCCACCACCGAGACGAGGTGGACGAAGCCCAGGCCGGCGAAGACGGCCACCAGCAGCGACCACTCGCCCGCGAACCGGACTTCGAGCAGCGACAACGCGAGGAGATACCAGCCGTAGACCACCAGGGCGAGGAGACGGGGGCGGTGGAGTCGCGCCACCCTGTACGTCGCCCACCCGAGGTACGCCAGTGCGAGAAAGATGACCAGCCCGAAGAAAAACAGCGGCTGGCGGACGAGGCCGTTCGCCGGCGAAAACAGCGAGTAGGTCTCGGCGATGTTCTGGGCCCGGACCTCGCCGTGGTAGCTCACGAACTCGACGACTGCGGCGGGGAACCGGGGCGCGACGAGTGCGACGCCGACGCCGCCGACCAGGCCGAGCACCACCCAGACACCGAGAAGAGCCCGCAAGCCGGCATCTCGACGATCGAGCCAGTCGGCACTCGTGGCGACGGCGACGATGCCGATCGCGAGCAGCGCGGGCGCGCCAGCCCGATAGGCCGGGAGCCACCCGAAGCCGAGACGCAGGCCGAGGGTGACCCCGGCGGACAGCGAGACGCCGGCGGCGATCGGGGCCGCGAAGGCGAGCGGGGAGCGATCGGTCCGCAAGGTCGAGAGGAGGCCGGCCAGGGTAAGTCCCGCGATCGGCAAAACGAGCAGGGGGCCGCCACGCCAGGCCGCCACCTGCCCCGTCACGCCGACGCCGAGGAGGACCACGGCGGGCCACCGGTCGCGCACCCTGGCGAGTGGGTCCCGGGTCGACTGGCCGTCCAACAGCGAGACGAGCGCGTAGAGGGTCGTGACGAGCCAGACGAAGTCGAATGCGTGGTGGTCGCCGAACCCCAGCCCGGTCCGCAGCGCGTACATCGGGAGGACGGCCAGCGTGAGCGCACTGGCAATGCCGACGCGGCGATCGCGGTACACTCGGGTCGCCACCAGGTAGGTGCCGAGGACGGTCAGACAGCCGGCCACAACCGGATACCATGCGAGGACCAGCCCTACGGCACGGGGGTCGCCGCCACCGATGGCGGCCAGCCACCAGAGCAGGACCGTGGTCAGGACGTCGTGGCTGGGGAGCTCTCCGGGCAGGTTGGCCAACGCGCCGAGCGAGAGGGCGGGCAGGTCGCTTGCGAGGAGAGTGTCCAGCCAGTAGCGGTACCAGTAGGGGTCGTTCGAACTAAGGACGACGGTGCCGTCGCGAAAGACGGCGCCGACGGCCGTCACGGTCCGGACGAGGACGGTGACGGCGATAACCACCAGGAGCCAGCCGGCCATCGGGAGACGTCGTCTGACGGCGGCCCAGCGCGCGCTGAGCCGGGGCTGCCACGTGGCGGCCGTCTCGTCGCCGGTTCGGGCGTGTCTGGCGGCCGTCTCGTCGCCGGGCCGATCCGCTCGTCCGTCGAGGACGTCCCGCAGGGCCGCGGGGTCGGTGAGACGGTATCTGTCACTCCCGGAGTACTCGACCACACCGCCATCGACGAGTTCGCCGAACACCCCGGTTTCGACGGGCACCTCCTCGAAGGTCCAGGGCCCCGCAGCGTCGCGCTCGAGTATCGCCGCCAGGTCGGCTTCGAGATCCGCCTTCGAGGCGGCGAGGTCAGCGAGGTCACCCTCTTCCCAATCCATCAGGCGAAGATGTTTTCGAGACCAAATAAACCCCTCCGACTGGGATCTCTCTTTTCCCCTCCCGGCGCCCCCCGTTCTTGCAGAACGCTCTTCATCTAACCACCTGATCCTCCCCAATGGACATCGCGTCCGTCTCCGACGTCGTCTATCCCCACGTGGTGGGGGGGTGCCGAACGACGCATCTACGAGATCGGATGCCGACTCGTCGATCGGGGCCACGAGGTTACTGTCTATTTCCACCAGTTCTGGGACGGTGATCGACGGACCCAGGAGGCTGGGATGTCATACGTTGGCGTCGCGGATGCCGGACAGCGGTACGTCGGCAGTCGCCGGTCGATCCAGGACGCCGTCGGATTCTCGGTCGCCGTCCTCCGGACGCTCTCGCACCGACGGAGCGAGCACGACGTGCTCGACGTGTCGGTCGTCCCGTACTTTCCCCTCGTCGCTGTGTGGGCGGGCAACCTCGGGGTAGACGTGCCTATCGTGCCCACGTAGCACGGAATCTGGGGTCCATACTGGTGGGAGTATCTCGGGAGGGTCGGCGTCGGTGGCCGGCTCACCGAACGCGCTGTCGCCGCCCTCCCACAGGTTCCCGTCGCGGTGTCTGGGACGACGGCAGACCGCCTCGCCGGCCTCGGCGTGCCCCGACAGCGAATCAAAGTGGTGCCCAACGGGATCGATCTGGACCGGATACGCGACACCACTCCCGTTACTGACGGCTACGACGTGCTCTTCGTGGGTCGATTAGTCCCCGGGAAGCACGTGGACGTCCTCCTCGAGACCTTCGACCGGGTCGCCACAGAGCGGGAGATCCGACTCGGAATCGTCGGTGACGGCCCCGAACGGTCCGCACTCGAATCGACCGCGCACCCCCTGGCCCATGGTAATTCGATCGACTTCCTCGGGTTTTTCGAGTCCGACCGAGACGTCATCGCACAGATGCGAGCGGCACACGTGTTTGCCACGCTTTCCATCCGAGAGGGCTTCGGGATCACTGTACTGGAGGCCCTGGCCGCCGAATGTCGCGTGGTCGCCGCAGACGCGCCGGGGTCGGCAGTGGACGAACTCGTCGGGCCCCAGGACTACCTCGTGGACCCCTGCGCGGCATCTGCTGCCGACGGTCTCGAGACCGCAATTGCTGCGGAACCCCCGGGAAAACGACGGGGCCTCGAGGACTACGACTGGGAAACCGTTTGCGACGCCATGGCGGGAATTTATCGAAGGGCCACGTGAGCCCGTTCACCGCCGCGGGCGCCGTGGTGGCTATGGCCTGACCGACCGGGGATCGCAGGGGATCGGGCAGCAGGAAGGGAATCCGTTGTCCCTGGTGGCGCCACCCGCGAGCCAGCGAACGGACCGACGACGAACGGGAGGTGTACGTTTGCGGGGCTCCGACTGCCTTGGGGCGACGTCGTCAGGTTGCCGAAACGAGGTTTGCGGTCGCGGGCCTCCGACTGCCGTGGGGGCGACGTTGTCACCTTGGCGAAGTCGGGACCCGGGACGCTCCGAAACGGTGTCCCCGGCCAGGGCCCGGCGGCGACACCGGTGAGCCGATGGGTTGCGACTCGCTCGGGTGAGTGCGACGAGTCCCGCTCGGTGAGTGCGACGAGTCCCGCTCGGTGAGTGCGACGAGTCCCGCTCGGTGAGTGCGGCGAGCCACGAGCGAGCGAGGAGCGGGCGTCTGGACCGGTTGCGGACCAGGAGGAGCAACCGGACCGAGGAACGGATCCTCACGAGAACTCCGGGCCCAGAACACAACGCCCAAGCGACGGGCCGCCACAGACCGACCATGGAGCCAGCGGTCGCCATCCCGGAGTCCGCCCCGCCGCTCGTCGTCGACATCGACGGGACCCTGACCGACGACCGGCGGGCGCTGGACCCTCGCGTGATCCCGGTCCTCCGGGCCTGGCCCGACGACGTCGTCGTGGCGACGGGGAAATCGATGCCCTACCCGGTCGCCCTCTGTGAGTTCCTCTCGCTCGAGCCCAATTTGATCGCGGAGAACGGCGGCGTGGTGCTCGTGGGGCGCGAGGGCACCCTGGAGGTCGTCGGCGACCGGGCGGCCGCGGACGCGATGGTTGCCGACTTCGAGGCGGCGGGATACGATCTCGGGTGGGGCGCGGCGGACCTGGTCAATCGCTGGCGCGAGACCGAGGTCGCCGTGGCCAAAGACGCCGTCTCGCGGGCGGTGCTGGCGGAGTTCGCCGGGGAGCACGGGCTCGAGGTGGTGGATACCGGTTACGCCTATCACGTGAAGTCCCCCGACGTGGACAAGGGGACTGGCCTGACAGCCGTCGCCGAGGAACTCGATCGTGACCTGGCGACGTTCCTCGCGGTCGGAGACTCCGAGAACGACGCGCCGATGTTCGAGCTCGTCGGGCAATCCGTTGCGGTGGCGAACGCCGACGAAACCGCGAAATCGGCGGCTGATTTCGAGACGGAGGCGGCGTTCGCCGACGGCTTCTTCGAGGCGATTCGGTGGTTGAGCGAGTAGTGGGGTGGTGCCGGAGACATTGGTGGTATCGCTGCCGCTTCGAGGGCACTCGGGTCGGTCCCAGGAGAGACGATGACCAGGACCGCAACCAGCCAGAAAGCCCTCGGCCCGCTCTCTGGTGTCGATAGTGCTTCGGCAGACAGCCAGAAAGCCCTCGGCCCGCTCGTGAGTCTCTGAGCGGGATATCCTCGCTCGCTCCGCAGGCTCCGCTTGGTCACCGGCTCGCTCCGCTCGCCGGTTCCCTTTCGAGGCCTCCCTGCCTCGCGGCTCCGCCGCTCGGCCGGGCCGAGGCTCTCACTTCGTTCGAGCCTCGCGCCGCTCGGCCTCGCACCCCTCGGATAGTTGCCCGCTCAGAGACACACGACCGGGCCTCGCCCTTTCATTCCACCAGGACAGCCACCGCACCTCGAGCCTCCCCAGCCGACTGCGCTCCTCGCTCGCTAGCGCTTCGCTGCGGTGCTCATCCCTCGCGCGTCCGTCTCGCGGCCTCGCTGCTCACCGGCTCGCTCCGCTCGCCGAGGGACTCGTTCCACTCGTCCCTCGAGCCGCCGTTCGCTCGCGATGCTCGCTCACGAGGACGCCGTTTCGCCAAGACGAGACTCTCCCTGTCGGCCGGTTCGTTCCCCTCACCGGCCGACC
>JAZKTI010000053.1:0-12385 GCA_036625635.1 Haloarculaceae archaeon | reverse complement strand
CGAACAACATCAACACCCGCGAGGGCGGCACCCACATGACCGGGTTCAAGACCGCCCTCACGCGGGTGGTCAACGACTACGCCACGAGCAACGACCTCCTGAGAGACCTGGACGACACGCTCAAGGGCGATGACATCCGCGAGGGCCTGACAGCGGTCATCTCCATCAAGCATCCCGATCCCCAGTTCGAGGGGCAGACCAAGACCAAGCTGGGCAACAGCGAGGTCCGTGGCGTCGTCGAGTCGGCGATGCACGCCGGCCTGGGGACCTACTTCGAGGAACACCCCGACACCGCCGAGGCGATCGTCTCGAAGGCCGTCGAGGCCGCAAAGGCCAGGAAGGCGGCCAAGAAGGCCGAGGAGTTGACCCGCCGGAAGTCCGCGCTCGACTCGACGGCCCTCCCGGGAAAGCTCGCGGACTGCCAGACGCGTGATCCCGATGAGGCCGAACTGTTCGTCGTCGAGGGCGACTCCGCGGGCGGGTCGGCCAAACAGGGCCGGGCACCCGAGTTCCAGGCGATTTTGCCCATTCGGGGGAAGATCCTGAACGTCGAGAAGCACCGGCTGGATCGCATCCTCGAGAACAACGAGGTGCGGAACCTGATCACCGCGCTCGGGACCGGCATCGGCGACGAGTTCGACATCGAGAACCTCCGGTACAGGAAGGTCATTCTGATGAGCGTCGACGGGGAGGAGCACGGGTTCGTTCGTGACGGGGACGGCAAGATTCGATTCGTCCAGGTCGGTTCCTTCATCGACGAAGTGATCGAGTCCGACGGTGACGGCTTCGAGGACTACGAGGTCCTCTGCTTCGGTCGGGACGACCTACAGACGAAGTTCCGTCCGATCGACCAGGCCATCAGGCACGAGATCGACGAGCCGATGTACGAGATCGAGACCGCGTACGGTCGCAATCTCTCGGTGACAGCCTCCCACAGCGTTTTCGTCAATCGGAATGGATCAGTCGAACTCGCTCGTGGCGACGAGATCGAGCCGGGAGACGAGGTCGTCGCCCCCCGGTCAGTTCCCCTCCAGGGAGAAGGGGAAGACCGGATCGATCTCTTGCGCGAGTTCGTCCGCTCGAGTGACGAGTTCGATTCGAGCGTCTACGCCAGGGGGGCGGGCATCGAGGAGATGTTCAAAGCCAGAATTCGGGCAGAGTACGCGGGAACCGAACATGGAAGATCCCGCGTGGAAGCCCCGGAAGAGGTCCGGGCCGAACTCAAAGCCCAGCGCAACGAGCAAGGACTTACCCAGCAGGAGGTATGTGATGAGATCGGCATTGCCCAACCGATTACTGTTTCGCAGTGGGAGCGGGGCAACAACCGGCCCAGCGTCACGAACTTCCAGGCATACTGCGAGGCAGTCGGGGCCGATAGTGGGGCGGTGATGGAGGCAGTTTCGGTTACTGACTCACTCCTGGACCAGCGATGGAACGGACAGTACGACGGTGCACCCGCCAATCGCGTCCGGGAATATGTCAAAGTGAGCGAACTCGACGAGGACGATCTCGAGTACATTCCCGACGATGCCGCAGTCGAACTCACACCCGAGCACTACGCCGACCACGGGGTGAACAGGTACGTTAATGTGAATGAGGCGCTCCTCGATCTCCTCGGGTTCTGGGTAGCAGAGGGGTCGAGTTCGAAGCGAAACGGGATTCGACTCGCGATCGGCGACAACAACCGGGATCTCGTGGACAAGTACCGGGACGCGTTCGAAGCCGTCTTCGGACTACGCGGGAAGTACAGTGAGTACGAAAATCGCGTCGGAGAGGTCAAACTCGTCAATCGCGTTGCGGCACTGGCCTGGGAGCACATCCTCGGATGTGAGGCGGAAAATGCCAGTCAGAAAACGGTTCCAGACGTCGTCTTCAACGCGGATCAAGCGGGGCAATGGGCGTTCCTCCGTGGGTATCTTCTCGGCGATGGGACGGTTAACGACGACAAGATCTCCTGGACGACGACGTCCCGAGATCTCGCGAGTGGGGTCATGTACCTCCTCTCAGCCCACGGGGTCGTGGCCTCACACTCCGTCTTCGAGGCCAGCAGAATGCCGGAGACGACTATCCGTGACCGGCCGGTCAGGACCCGGACAGACAGACACACTGTGACCGTATCCAGTCGTGCCGACCTGCGGAGCCTCCGGAGAGTCTGGAAACACCATCCCGACAGCGAGAAACTCCGAGAGAAGGTACAGGAGGGGTACGACAACGTCGCCAATCGCCGATACGCCGACATCTCGGAGGACCTGGTTGGACTGGAGGTGCGAGAAGTCGGTGAACGCGATCCCTCTGGCGATTACGTGTACGACTTCTCGGTAGAAACCGACGAGAACTTCGTCGCCGGGATGGGGGGTCTCTGCGCCCACAATACTGACGCCGACGTCGACGGAGCGCACATCAGGACGCTCCTCCTCACCCTGTTATACCGGCACATGAAGCCCCTTCTGGAGGCTGGAAACGTATACGCTGCCAAACCTCCGCTCTATCGTATCAGGTATCGTGGCAACACCTACGACGCGATGACCGAGGAGGAGCGCGACCGGATCGTCGAGGAGGAATGTAACGGTAACCCCACCCAAGTCCAGCGGTTCAAGGGATTGGGGGAGATGAACCCCGAACAACTCTGGGAGACAACGATGAACCCCGAGAACCGCCACCTCAAGCAGATCACCATCGAGGACGCCGCGGCCGCGGACAAGATGTTCTCGGTCCTGATGGGCGACGCCGTCGGACCGCGCAAGGAGTTCATCAAAGAACACTCGCCGGAAGCCGAGTGGGTGGACATCTGATGGCGGGATCCCACCCGAGACCCGACGGTCCCGGCGGGGAGGTTGCGCGATGAGTTCTGATCTGCCAGACGACGGGGAGCCGGTCGCCGCGAACGTCGAGCGGGTCCGCATCGAGGACGAGATGGAGCAGAGCTACATCGACTACGCGATGTCGGTCATCGCCGGGCGGGCGCTGCCGGACGTCCGCGACGGCCTCAAGCCGGTCCACCGACGCATCCTGTATGCGATGCACGAGATGGGCGTAACGAGTTCGGCCGGCCACCGGAAGTCCTCCTCCATCGTCGGCGAGACGATGGGGGACTACCACCCCCACGGCGACAGCGCGCTCTACGACGCCCTCGTCCGGATGGCCCAGGACTTCTCGATGCGGTATCCCCTGGTCGACGGCCAGGGCAACTTCGGCTCGATGGACGGGGACCCCGCCGCAGCCATGCGGTACACGGAGGCCCGCATGGCCCCCATCGCCGAGGAACTCCTCGCGGACATCGAGAAGGACACCGTCGACTTCAGTTCGAACTACGACGACCGACTCACGGAGCCGGAGGTCCTGCCCGCGACGGTCCCGAACCTCCTGCTGAACGGGTCCTCGGGCATCGCCGTCGGGATGTCGACGAAGGTTCCGCCCCACAACCTCGGGGAGGTCGTCGACGCGACCATCCACCTCATTCGGGAGCCCGACGCGACGGTCGAGGACCTCATGGGCCACGTCAAGGGGCCCGACTTCCCCACCGGCGGCAACATCGTCGGCAAGGACGCCATCTACAACGCGTACGCCACCGGTCGCGGTCGGCTCCGGGTCCGGGCCGAGTACGAGATCGAGCGCAACGAGACCGGCGGCGACCGGATCATCGTCACGGAAATCCCCTATCAGGAGAACAAGGCGCGGATGGTCGAGCGGATCGCCGACGACGTCACCGAGGGCACTATCGAGGGCGTCTCGGACCTCCGGGACGAGTCCGACCGGGACGGAGTCCGGATCGTCATCGAGCTGACCCGCGGGGCGAACGTCGACGTCGTCGAGAACAAGCTCCTCGACCACCACCTCGAGAGTACCTTCGGCGTCATCAACCTCGCCCTGGTCGACGGCCAGCCGCGAGTCCTCACTCTCAAGCAGACCCTCGAGCACTACGTCGAGCACCGGAAACAGGTGGTCACGCGTCGCTCCGAGTACGACCTCGCCGAGGCCGAGGACCGCGCCCACATCCTCGAGGGACGCCTGAAAGCCCTCGAGCAGATCGACGCCGTCGTCGACCTGATCCAGAACTGCGCGGACCGCGAGGAGGCCCGCGCTGGCCTCCAGGGGGCCCTCGTTCTCGACGAGTTGGAGGGTGACGACTTCGAGTACCCCGAGGTCCAGTCGGCCTTCGACTTCACGGAGCCCCAGGCCGAGCACATCGTCCGGATGCAGCTGGGCTCGCTCACCTCGATGGAGGCCGCGGAGATCGTGGAGGAGTACGAGGACGTCCAGGAGACGATCGACTACCTCGAATCCGTCCTCGCGAGCGAGGAGAAACTCCTCGAGGTCATCGTCGACGAACTCCTGGCCGTCAGGGACGAGTACGACGACGACCGCCGAACGTCGATCCTGGAGGACGAGGGCGAGGTCACCCACGAGGACCTCATCCCGGAGGAGGACGTCCTCGTCGTCGTCACCGAGGCGGACTACATCAAGCGGCTGCCCGCGGCGGACTTCGACGCCCAGCGCCGGGGCGGGAAGGGCATCATCGGCGCCGACCCGAAGGAGGGCGACCGCGTCTCGAAGGTCTTCCGCGCGAACAGCCACGACTACCTGCTCTGTTTCACGAACTACGGCGAGGTCTACCGCCTGAAGGCCTACGAGATCCCGGAGATGTCCCGCACGGCACGCGGGAAGTCCGCCATCAACGTCGTCGACCTCGAGGACGGCGAGGAGATCACCGCGGTCGTCACCACCGACGAGTTCGAGGACGACGAATGCATCACGATGGTCACCCGCCAGGGGTACGTCAAGCGGACGCCAGCGCCGGCCTTCGAGAACATCCGCTCGACGGGCATCATCGCCGCGAAACTCGAGGACGGCGACGAACTCGTCGACGTCGACGTCACCGACGGGACGAAGGACCTCGTCGTCGCCACGCGAAACGGGATGACGATCCGCTTTTCGGAGTCCGAGGCTCGCGAGATGGGACGGACCGCCCGCGGCGTCCACAGCATCAAGCTCACCGGCGACGACGCCGTCGCCGGGATGGTCGCCACGGATGATGCCGACGAGCGCGCCCTCTTGACCGTCACCGAGCGAGGCTACGGCAAGCGGACGAAGCTCGCCGAGTACCGGCCCCAGTCCCGATACGGCCAGGGGTTGATCGACATCAAGACCGGCGAGCGCAACGGCCACGTGGTCTCCGTGAAGGCCGTCGAAGACACCGACGATGTCGTCGTCATGAGCCGGTCCGGCCAGATCATGCGCTGTCCCGTCGGCCAGATCTCGACGGTCGGCCGGAACACGAAGGGCGTCAAGGTGATGGACGTCGAGTCTGGCGACGCCGTCGCGAGCATGACGGTCCTCCCCGAAACGGAGTAGCCCAGGGCCACCCCGGGCCCCGCCGGGAGATCGCGGTACCGGAGCCAGACAAGTGCTGTGCCGGCGTCGAGATCCGTGGCGTGCTGGGCGGCTCGGTCGGCCGACGCGAGCGACGCGTCGATCGGCTTCGTGGGGTCCCGCCGATGCCCGGAATTGGTAACTTCGAGCCACCCCTGCCCCGGGTATGGACCATACCGACTGGCGAGAGCACCAGAAAACCGTTCGCGTCGACGCCGACAATCACGCGTTCGACCTCGCCTACGCCGAGTTCGGAACGGGCACACCCGCGACGCTGTTCCTCCACGGCATCCCGACCTGGAGCTACCTCTTCGCCGGCGTCCACGAGGCGGTGGAGCACGCCCTCCTCCCCGACATGCCCGGGTACGGGTACACCGATCACGTCGGCGAGGGGGGATACGATCGGTCAGTGCGGACGATGACGGCCGTTACGGAGGCGCTCGTCCACGAACTTGGATACGGGTCCGTCGACGTGGTGGGCCACGACCTCGGCGGCGGCGCGGCCCTCCGGCTGGCCGTCCAGACCGACCTCGTCGACCGGCTCGTCCTCTCGAATGCGGCCTGTTATGACTCCTGGCCCGTCGAGTTCATCCACGGCCTCGGCCTGCCGTCGACGAGCCGTGACTGGACCCGCGAGGACGTCGCCGAGAAGCTCGCGTTTGCCTTCGAAGGGGGGATTTACGGCGACCCGAGCGAGCATCTCCCGTTCATCGAGGGGATGAAGGCGCCGTTCCTCGATCCGGCCCAGCCGGTGACGCGGCTCTCCCGGAACGCCGTGGCGACGAACACGAACCACACGGCGGAACTGACACCGAAGCTGGCGGAGATCGATGCCGACACCCTCCTGCTGTGGGGGGCCGAGGACGTCCTCCAGGGAACCAGGTGGGCCGACAGGCTCGCCGACGACATGCCGAACGCCCGGCGGGAGTACCTCGAATCGGCCTACCACTGGGTGATGGAGGACAGACCGGTCGCCTACCGGGAGGCCCTCGCCGAGTTCCTGTGCTGAGCAACCGGGTCTCACAGCGCTGTCGCTGGACCTCGTTCGTCTCGGACCGGCCCGCGAACAGGTCGGGAACGGTTAGACGAACGGGAAAGCGTCAGACGAACGGGTGGGGAACGGTCACAGGAACAGGAGGGCTCCCAGGCCGACCGCGAGGAAGAAGAGTCCGGCCGTCGAGGCAAGGAGTCCGGTGTTCCGGAACCCCCGTCGGGCCCCCTCGGCACTCGAATCTGCGACGGAGAAGACCGTCCCCTCGCCAGCGCCACCGACCCCCAGCGTGTCCTCGGGATCTCCGACGCCCGGCAGGAGTCCCGTGTGGAGCACCATGTCCGCCTTGTCGTGTGCGCTCGCGTCGTGGACCGGCTCCTCGGTTCCCACGTAGGGCTGTACCGCACTGGCGGGCGCCGCGTCGTGGGGGCCGGCCTGGACGGGCCCGTAGACGGACAGGTGCTCGCCAGGATCGAGGCGCGCCTCGGTGAATCACCGCCGCTTCGAGTGGACGACCTCGGACGCGGCCTCTCTGTCGGAGTCAGACGCCTCGAGGTAGGTCCTGATCGTCGGGGGCGGCTCCTCCCCGTCGTCGACGCACCACGTCTCCTCCTCCAGACTCCAGGACGCCCCCGCCGGGTCGACGAGGAGTTCTCCGGTGCCGTCCTCGAGGAGGAACCGGTTCGCCGCCGAGCCACGTTCGACGTTGCTCCAGGTTTTGTGCTGGCCCCCCGTACGATACTCGACATCCCACTCGTGGACCAGGGCGTCCTCGCCGGTGAGGGGGGCCCTCGCCGTCTCGCCGGCCGTGCGGGCGGTCCCCTCGAGTTCGACCTCGTCGACGGTCCCCGACACCTTGGCGACGTCCGTGGGGTCCGTCGAGCGCATCGTCCAGTAGGCGTTCAGGTACGTGGCGCCGGCGAGGAGGAGCAGGACCCCGAGCCCACCGAAGACGATCGCGAGTAGGGCCATATCCACAGGAGGTGATTGCGAGAGGAAATAGTCGTTTCGCCTGCAGGTTCCCGCTCGAGTGCCCAACCCCCCAGGGTTTCCGTTCCAGGATGCTGCTCGGTTCGTCTACAGGATCTGCTGGCCGAAGACGCTCGCCGCGAGTTCGGTCGCGAGTTCGGCGGTCTCGTTGTGGCGGTCGAGGATCGGGTTGACCTCGACGATTTCGAGGGCAGCCAGGTCGTCGCCGACGTGCTCGTAAACGAGTTCCATGGCCACGTGGGCCTCGCGGTAGGAGACGCCGCCCCGGACCGGTGTCCCCACGCCCTGAGCCTCCGTCGGGTCCAGCCAGTCCATGTCCAGGCTCACGTGGGTAGCCTCCGTCCCGTCGGTTGCGACGTCGACGGCTGTTTTCACCACGTCGGGTAGCCCGCGTTCGTCGATATCCCGCATCGAGAATGCGGTCACGTCGCTCTCCCGGAGGAGCCGGCGTTCGCCCTCGTCGAGGTTTCGGAGGCCCACGAGGGCGACGTTGTCGTCGCTGACGTTCGGCACTTCTGCCCAGCCGAAGGCCTCGCCGTCGGCCTTGCCGAGAACCGCCGCGAGGCTCATCCCGTGGACGTTACCGCTGGGCGTCGTCGCCGGTGTGTTGAAGTCACCGTGGGCGTCGAACCAGAGGACGCCGACGTCGCGGTTGGCACTGACCCCACCGATCGTCCCGATGGCGATGGAGTGGTCCCCGCCGAGGACGAGCGGGCACTGGCCGGCATCCACCGTCTCGCGGACGGTGCTGGCCAGGGCGGTGCAGACTTCGCGCGTTTCCTGGAGGAACTTCGCGTCCCCTCGCTCGGGCCCGCCCGAGTCCGGGTCACGCTCCTCGGGGCGCGGAACCGCGAGGTCGCCCCCGTCGACGCAGGGGTGGTCGATCCGCTCCAGGTGGGGCGCCAGGCCGGCATAGCGGATGGCCGAAGGGCCCATGTCGACGCCACGGCGGTCGGCACCGAGATCCATCGGGACCCCGATGATGCGTGCGGTGCGGTCCATGCCCGGTCTGATGGTGCCCGCCACCAAATATTCGGGGCCGCGTCCCGCCAGCCATACGCTCTGACTCCCTCACACACGCACCCGGCGTCCGACCACAGGGCACAAAGCGGTCGCACCCAACGTAGCTGGCATGAACCTCGCCGCCAACCTCCGGGCCGAGGCCCGCGAGGCCGACGAGCGCCGGGTGCTCGTCCTCGCGGGGGACGCCGACGCGACGCGAGAGCGGGCGGCGGACGCCCTCGACGGGGCCGACGTGGCGGCGACCGACGCGACCCTCATCGGTCAGGGTGACTGGCTGGACTGCCAGCGCATCGAGCCACGAGCCGCTCGGACGCTCCTGGGCGAGACCCGCCAGGCCGTCGTCGTCGACTGCCACGACGAGTGCCGTCCGAACGCCCTCGGCGCGGCCGTCGGCGCCGTCGACGGGGGCGGTCTCCTCGTCCTGCTCGCGCCGCCGCTGGCCCGGTGGCCGAACATCCGGGACGACTTCGACGCGACGCTTGCGGTGCCGCCGTTCGAACGCGACCAGGTCATCAGCTACTTCAGACGGCGACTGGTCTGGACGCTCCGACAGCACCGGGGCGTCGCCCTCGTCGAGGTCGACGACGGTGGCGCAGGTACGGGTGAGTTCGGCCAGAGCGGCGTCGCCGAGGGTTGCGATAGCGAGGGTTGCACCGAGGGCGACGAAATCCTCCGCGACGGCCACGTCGAGCCGGCGCCCCGATTGCCCCGGCACGATCCCACACCTCCGGCAGACGCGGCCTTTCCCCGGCCGGCCTACGAGGCCTGCCTGACGGCGGACCAGGCCGACGCCGTCGCGGCCCTGGAGGCGCTTCGCGAGTCGGGCCGTGCCGTCGTCGTCGAGTCGGACCGGGGGCGGGGCAAGTCGAGCGCCGCCGGCCTGGCCGCGGCCGCCCTCGCTCTCGAGGGGACGGACGTCCTCGTCACCGCACCGGCGTACCGGAACGCCGCCGCGGTCTTCGAGCGCGCCGAGGCGTTGCTCACGGACATCGGCGAACTCGCAGGCCGGGATCGCCCCGAGGACCCCCGCGTGGTCGCAACGGAGACCGGGCGGGTCCGGTTCGCGGCCGACGACGAGGCCCGAACGCTCCCCGAGGACCCCGACGTCGTGATCGTGGACGAGGCCGCCGCGCTCCCGGTCCGCGTCCTCGCGGCCTTCCTCGATGCGCCGGCGGTCGCCTTCGCGACGACGGTCCACGGCTACGAGGGCGCCGGCCGCGGCTTCGCGGTCCGGTTCCGGGACCGCCTGGCCGAGAGCGACTTCGAAGTCACCGAGATCGCCCTGGCCGACCCGATCCGCTACGCACCGGGCGATCCCGTCGAGGTCTGGGCCGCCAGGGCGCTCTGCCTCGGCGCGAGCCCGGCGGTCGAGCCGCTCGTCGCGGACGCGACCCCGAAGACGACCGCCTACCGGCGGTTCTCCTCGGCCGACCTGCTCGACGACGAGCACGCTCTCCGGGAGGTCTTCGGCCTCCTCGTCCTGGCCCACTACCGGACCGAACCGAACGACCTCGCGCGGCTGCTCGACGCGCCAAACGTCACGGCGCGGGCTCTCCTGCACGACGGCCACGTCGTCGCCGTCGCCCTCCTCGCCCGCGAGGGGGGCCTGTCCGAGGAGCGACGAGCACGCATGTACGCCGGGGAGCGCGTGACGGGCAACATGCTCCCGGACGTGCTCACGAGCCAGCTCCGCGACGAGGACGCCGGCGCCCCCGTCGGCCAGCGCGTCCTCCGGCTGGCCGTCCACCCCGCGGCCCGACGACGGGGCCTGGGCTCGCGGCTACTCGCCGACGTCCGCGCGGAGTTCGCCAACCGGGTCGACTGGCTCGGCGTCGGGTACGGCATGACGTCCGGCCTCGTCGACTTCTGGCGGACGAACGGCTTCGCCACGGTCCATCTCTCGACGACCAGGAACGAAACCAGCGGCGAACACAGCGCGATCATGCTCGACCCGCTGTCGGATCCGGGAGCGGATCTCCTCGAGCGCCACACGGACTGGTGTCTCGAACGGCTGCCCGCCATGCTCGGGGACCCCCTCAGCGACCTCGATCCAGACGTCGTCCGGGCGGCCCTCCGCTCGATCGACGGCGAACCTGCCTTCGACCTCTCGCGCTGGGAGTGGCGTATCGTCGCCGGCCTCACCGCTGGCGCCGCCATCTTCGACACCGCGCCGCGGCCCTTCCGCCGGCTGGCCCTCCACCACCTCGTCGCCCCCGCGAGGGATGCTCGTGACACCATCTCGGCGCGCGAGGAGCGGCTGCTGGTCGAGAAGGCACTGCAAGCCCGCTCCTGGGGGACCGTCGCCGACGACCTGGGCTACCACTCCCACTCGACCTGCATGCGGGCGTTCGGCGACGTGGTCGGGGCCCTGGTGGACGCATACGGGACGGCGTTCGCAAGGGACGAGCGGCGGAGGCTGGAGTGAGCGTGCCCCTCGTCGCCGTTCCGGGCGTCCTGGGCGACCCGGTAGTCCTCGCGGCACTGGCGCTCCTCGTCGGCGGCGTGCTCGGCAGCGTCGTCCCACTGGTTCCGGGCGGACTCCTCTCCCTCGGGGGCGTCTACCTCTACTGGTGGCACTCGGGCTACGCCGACCCCGGCCTCGTGGTCCTGGCGCTGTTGACGCTGGTGGGCCTGAGCGCCATGGCCGTCGACCTCCTGGCGGGAGCCATCTCGGCGTCGCTGAGTGGGGCCTCGCGGCGGACGACCTGGGCTGCCGGCGTCGCCGGGGGAGTGCTCTTTCTCGTTGCCGGCCCGATCGGGGTCCTCGCGGGCGTCGCTGGCACCGTCTTCGCGCTGGAGGTCGCCGGCGGGACCGAAACCGACCGGAGCCTGAAGATCGCGGTGTCCACGACCGTGGGCGTGCTCGCCTCCGCGGTCGTCCAGGCACTGCTCGCCCTCTCGATCCTGGTCGCAATGGTGCTCGTGATCTGGCTGTGAGTGTCAGCGTGCCGAGTGACCCGTGCGGGAGGAGCGACCCGTGCAGGAGGGGGTTCCCGGGCAGGAGGGGGTTCCCGGGCAGGAGGGGGTTCCTGGGAAGGAGGGGGTTCCCTGGCAGGGGGGGTTCCTGGCAGGAGGGAGTACCCGGGCACTAAGGGCACCGTCCCCCGCCGGAGTTGCTGGGCACCGTCCCAGAACAGTTCGGAACCGGGATACGAGTCCGGGCCCAAGCTTGACTATGGAGTGCGAAATGGCCGGCTGCGAGAAGGAGGCCACCTTCGAATTGCACGTCCCGTGGACGGCAAACGAACGGGTCTGTGCCGGCCACGCGCGGGTCCGCTCGCGGCAGGACGGGGTAGTCGCCGACCCGCTGGACTCAGCCGAGGACGAACTGCCGGGTGGCGCCGCGAACAGCGGCAATCGATAAGCTCGCGATCCGAATCAAGGCCATCGGTCGGACTGATTTCATCGATTGGGGGTTGGACGCTCCAACGATCGAGAACGTCCCGTTTCGAGTGCTTGACTTGCTCCCGCGACCACAACCGATCAGAAAGCCCTCACCTTGCTCGCGAACGCAGACGCTGCCGCAACTGCAGACAGCCAGAAAGCCCTCACCTCGCTCTCTGGAGATGTATGCGTGACCGCGACCGCAAACAACCAGAAAGCCCTCACCTCGCTCGCGGTCGCTGAGCAGGATATCCTCGGTCGCTGGCGCTCCCTCGGATAGGGCCTGCTCAGCGACTAGACAAGCGCGAGCGAGGTTCGCCCTTTCAGTCCGCCAGGAGAGCAAGCTCTCCTGAGCCCTCGCTCACTCCGTTTTCGAGGGCGCCGGAAGACGGTCCTGCTCGCTTCGCTCGGCTGCGCGGGCGTGCGACTTCCGAGGTCCCGTTCGGCCTCCGGCCTCACGGGACCGCCAGGGTCCGGGACCTTCCCATCGCTGGGCAAAGGCCGGATCGTCGGCCCATTTTGGTATCCGGACGCACAGACAGTCGCGACGCTCCAGAAGGCGCGTGCCGTCAAGCGTGCCGAGCGCTGCGAGACTCGACCGACGCGTGCCTCGACCGAAGGGAGAGG
>JAZKTI010000052.1:0-12442 GCA_036625635.1 Haloarculaceae archaeon | reverse complement strand
GTCAGGCGGATTTAGGATCTCGTCCCGCTCCACTTCAGGGTGGACGCTCCACTAGTCTTTCCGACGCACTAGTCCTTCCGACGGACTGCCACTTGCCAGTCGACGTCATCGGAGGCCGCGGAGAGGCGGTCGTAGAACGCCCGCAGACCGGGGGCTTCGGTCCGCGGGAGCACGTGCAGCTGCACCTCGCCGCCGCGGACGGCGACACGAAAGGCGTCCCCGGTTTCCCGGTCCCGGACCAGCCACAGCGGCATCGGGAGTTCGTGAAAGTCGCCGAACTGGTAGGGCCCGCTCGCGAGGACGTCGCCGACGTCGGTGACCACGTCATTGTCGTCGAGGTCCTCGTCCGCTGGTACCGGCGACAGCTCGAAGACCGTCCCGCCGCGGTACTCGACGCCACCGGTTCCCGGGAAGTGCAGCTCCGGCCGCTCGGGGATGTCGAAGCTCGGCGGCCCCATGGTACTCGCGGCTACGGCGCCTCGGGGTTTAACTTCGCGCCCGCCCCGGGCCTGCCCACGCCGGCGACGGCAGCGAGGCCGACCCTCTCGGGCCCCGTCCGGAACGGAAGAGTCCGTCGAGACCGGATGGGCGTCACCCCGGAGCGGTCGAAGGCCCCGACGCTTGGCACCTCGAGTTTGCGCCGGCCGTCCACATCCCGTCACCGCGCGTCGCGCTCCCGCGCCCTGACGCCGGTACCCGGCCGGTCAGCGACCGCCTCGAGGTTGATCCCGCCGCCAGGCATCGGGACGCCATCGTAGGCGTCCTCGGCCAGCAGCAGCGCCCCGTCGAGGTCGGCGTACTCCACGAGCGGCGCGAGGTGGCAGGCGGCGGCGATGGAGGCGTTGCTCTCGACCATGCACCCGAGCATCACGTCACGGCCGTGGGCGTGAGCGGTGACGATCTGCCGGATTGCTGCCCGGAGTCCGCCCACCTTCATCAATTTCACGACCACGATGTCGCAGGCGTGGGCCACGTCGGGGACGTCACTGGCGGTCACGCAGGCCTCGTCGGCGGCCACCCGAACGGCGCCGTCCTCCCGAACGCGCGCGAGTCCGGCCACGTCGTCGGCGGGGACCGGCTGTTCGACGAACTCCACGTCGGCCTCGGCGAGCCATCGGGTCGCCTCGATGGCCTCCGCCGGTTCCCAGGCCCCGTTCGCGTCGACGCGGATGCGCGCCTCGGGGGCGGCCGCGCGGACCGATTCGAGTCGTCCCCGGTCCGCGTCCGTCCCGAGCTTGATCTTCAGGGCCTCGAAGCCGTCTGCGACCGCTGCCCTGGCGCGGTCCGCCATCGTCTCCGGGTCGGCGATCCCGATGGAGAGACAGGTGACGGGTGTGGCCGCCGGATCGAGCCCCCATCGGCGATAGAGAGGTTTGCCGGTCTGGCGGGCGGCGAGGTCGTGGGTGGCGATCGAGGCGGCGGCCCGGGCGGCCCCCTCGTTGGGCGCGACCTCGCGAAACCGACTCTCGAGGCGCTGGCTGGCGCCGGGGTCGTCGACCTCGCGGACGACCCCCAGCAGGTCCGGCAGGGCAGCCTCGCAGGAGTCAGGGGACTCGCCGTAGTAGTCGTCCGGCGCGGCGCCACCGACGCCGGTCCGCCCCGCCTCGTCGGTGACCGCGACGGTGAGGATCCCCTTCGCGCTTGTCGCGGCCCCGCGGGAGATCTCGAAGGGCGTCTCGAGGGCAAACTCGTGACGCTCGGCGACGGATTCGAGGGGCATGGAATGGTCCTTCAGAGGGGCCGCCGGTACTTGACGGTCGGGGCCGAGGAGGAGAAGAGAACCGTGGAAGTGGGCTACAGGCATTTCCCCGAGCGGCGAACGAGCCGGCAACGACGTGACTTTCGCCACCCGTGACTTGCTACACCCGTGACTTTGGCACGGAGGTCGGCGGGGAGCCAGCTTAAACCAGGACAGAAACGACAATCACCAGCCCAATTGCCACCAGTACGCTGGCCAAGGTTCCGACGAGAAAGTACTCTGCGAACGCTCGTTCCTTCAACTCCTCGAATCGGGCCACCGACTTGGCAGCAACGACGAGCGCCACCGATTCCCAGAGGCCGGCAAGTCCAAGGGCGAGAACGAGCCATCGTTCCAGGCTTCCGATAAGCGAACCCGCCTCCAGATCGTTCTCCTTAGACTCCGGCCCGTCGTCGGGGAGGACCCGTTGGACAATGGCGTTTCCTCCGTGGTGGGCGAAGACGAATGCGGAAGTATACACCGCTCCAGCAGTTATTTCCGACCAGGGCAGACTGGATATACCGCCGAGAGCGCTCACAACCGGTGAGTTCGTCAACGTCGGGGCGCCTAGCATGGACCACCCACCGAGTAGGACGAGCAGGTGGACTGTCTGGTCACCGAGAAAGAGGCGGGTGGACGGACCGACGTGGTGTCGTAGTCGAGCCGTCACGGCGTCTACTAGGACGTGGGCAACGCCGACAGACATCACGACGAGCACTGTTTTCGACGACAACAGCGGAACCAATACGACGAGGTGTACGGAAATCACCACCCCACCGTGAGCGAGAAGTGGTCCCAGACGGTGCTTGTTGGTTGCCATTTCGTCCGTCTGGAGGGTAAAGTCCCCGAGAACGTGCCCGAGGAGTAACAGCGCGAATGCGGTACCCTCGGGACCCATTGCGGGCAACCACCCGCTCACGGTCGGTCATCTCCATATGGTCGGCCATCTCCATACATGGTGTCCTGTAGCAACGTAGCGAGTGAGGCCTCTGCGCTGCGGACTTCGTGAACGTGCCCGGCAGACAGTGACTCACTCACGGTCGACTTCGAGACTTCGTAGCGCTCTGCGACGCGTTTCTGGGTTCCTTCTTCTTGAAGTGCGCGCGCGAACTGGGCCTGGCGATCAGTCCAATCTTCACGGACACACTGCATCAGGTCGAACATCATGTTAACGTGCTGGTCTATCCCTTCGGACCAACCGGCCACGCGCAGCCACGCCTCGTCCTCGCTGGCCGAGTTGATGGCCTCGCGGGCCTGGTGGAAGCAGGGTCCATCCATGCCGATCGCTCTCTCCGTATTGACCTCGGTCTCCAGCTCGCCCCGGCCGATACCGAATCGGAGCCTGGCGGGCTGGAACTGATCGCTTGCCGAGACTGCGGCCCTGACTGCTCCCGTAGCGTCCATCAGCAGGACCTGGAACTCGTCACCGGTCGTCACGGTGAACGGGGACGCGATCGAACTGGCCGGAACGTGTTCGTTGAGATACCCCACCAGCTCGTGAAATTCCTCTTGTACTTCATCGCGGTCCTCTAACTCTCGGGAGCCCCGGATATCGCCGATGAGGGCTACGTAGAGCGAATCGTTAGCGTATCCTGCCATGTGTTCGCCTCATTCACCGAACTTGACTCGAGTTCGGTTTTGGAGCCTAACAATATGAGTCTTGTGGCTCGAATGCGTGTTCGGCTGCTACCCCAAACTGGTGCCGAGTTCGAACTGAGGGACGAACAATTCGCCTCTGTTGTAGCAGGTTTCGAGATATTGGTCCGGGATCGGTCAGTACCGAGGTTCGCTCGGCTGTCGTCCACCGAGGACTATATTATACCAGAATTCCGAGACACGGAATTCGATTTGCCCTTGACGGGATCCCCCGGTATCTCTTTGGATGCTCGAGGTTCCCACTCCGAGGGACTCACAATCGGTTAGAGATTGAAACAGACTGACTCAGTCGGCGCCGGATCGATTTCCGCTCCCGGCGAGTACCATTCGGAAACGATTATGCCGGGGGTATCGAATGCGGGGATGACATGGCCACACCCTTCGAGGGTTTCGTGCTGCCCGAGCCGCCGCTGCTCGTCGGGTTGCTGGTCGCGACTGCGGTCGTCGTGGCCCTCCTCTTCGTCGTGAAACCCCCGGTGACGGAACGGTTCGTTCCGGCGGTGGTCCCCTGGGTCTTCGTAGGCGCTGCCCTCCACGTCATCTACCAGGTCGGCGCGGTCTTCGAACTCCAGATCTACCCCCCGGTGGTCGAGTCGCTGTTCTCGGCCCCGGCCGTCTACCTGACGACCTTCGTCGCGATGGGGATCGCCTGGCTCGGCTCGTTCGCAGTCGCCGGCGAGACCGACCGCCCCGGACGGAGCACGCGGACTCTCGGCTGGCCCGGTCTCGCTGTTGCAGTCGTCGTCGCTGCCCTGCTCCTCTGGGTGAGCCAGGACCCCGAGGTCGGTCCGATACGCCTCCTCGTGCCGGGGGTTGGAGTCGTCGCCTCGGTCGCGGTGACCGCCGCCGTCTACCTGGCGCTCCGCGCACGGCGACCGGCCGTCGTTGATCAGGCACCCATCGCTGGCGCGCTGGTCCTGTTTGCCCACACCCTCGACGGCATCACGACGGCACTCGGGGTGGACGTCCTCGGCGTCGGCGAGCGGTCGCTCCTCCCGCGGCGGATCATGGACCTCGCGGCCGACCTCCCGACGGCCGAGTTCCTCGGGACCGGCTGGCTCTTCATCGTCGTCAAGATCGGCGTCGCGGTCGCGCTCGTGTGGGCCTTCGCCGACATCGTCCGCGAGGACCCGGTCCGGGGATCCCTGCTCTTTGCCGTCCTGATGGCCGTCGGCCTCGGGCCCGCGTTCAACAACCTGCTCCTGTTCTTCCTGGGCGGCTAGGGACACACCCGGGGGAACTGAAAGATGTGCGACCGGGTGAAAATGCTGCTTCTGGGGGTCGCCCGCGGCGTATTTGTACGGGGCCCCACAATCCGGCCGCATGGCGAAACAACCCCATCTCCTCGTCGAACCCGGGCAGGTCACCGACGTCGCGCTCCTCCCGGGTGATCCCGACCGGGTCGACCGCATCGCCGCCCACTGCGAGTCCGTGGACGTCCTCGCCACGAACCGGGAGTACCGCGTGGTCAACGGGACGTTTCGCGGGACCGACCTGACGGTGTGTTCGACGGGCATCGGCGCACCGTCGGCGGCCATCGCGGTCGAGGAGCTCGCGGCCGTTGGCGTCGATACCTTCGTACGGGTGGGCACTGCCGGCGCCCTCCAGGAGGGGATCGAGATCGGCGACATGGTCGTGGCCACCGGCGCCGCGAAGGACGAGGGCACGACGGGCCGGTACGAGGCCGACACCGTCCCGGCGGTCCCGGACTACGAGGTCCTCGGGGCCCTGGTCGGGGCGTGCGAAGCGGGCGACGAGGACGTTCACGTCGGCCCGGTCACGACAGACGACGCGTTCTATGCGGAGACCGAGGCTTACGTCGCGGACTGGGAGGCCGCCGGGCTGCTCGCCGTCGAGATGGAGGCCGCGGCCATCTTCTCGCTGGCCCGCCGGAAAGGCCTCCGGGCCGGCGCCATCTGTACGATCGACGGCAACCTCCTCGAGGGGACACAGAAGGGCGAGACCGAAAACGAGGAACTGCCGCCGAAGGCCCGGAACAACGTCGAACGCGCCATCGACCTCGCCCTGCGGGCGGTGTCGGATCTGGCTGAAGGAGGCCCCCGCTGACGTCCGGCCGGGGAGCGGAACAGACCGGCTGAGGATGGGTCAGGAGCAATACCCATCGCCCGGACCCCGTCTCGCCGCTCCGCGGCCTTTTTGAAGCCCCCTCTCCCGATGACGGGTATGCGCGGCCGGATCCGTGATCGTCTCGACGCCGTCCGGCAGCGGATCCGGCGGATCGAGCGCCGCGAACTCCGTGAGGTGCGCCGGCGGATCGAGGTCACCGACACGCTCGTTCACCTCTCTCTGCTGGTGGTCCTGCCGCTACTCGTCGGTGCCGTGACGTACCTTTCCAACCGCCTCGAGAACCTCTCGTTCTTCCTGTTCCCACCGCTGGCCTCCGGGGCCTACCTGCTGTTTACGAACCCCGAGCACGACTTCGCGAACCCGGTCCGGTTCGTCGTCGGCCTCACGGCAGGCGCGATCTGTGCCTGGATCGCGATCGAGGTCGCCCTCGTCTTCGTCTACCCGGACCTCCCGCCGACGCAACTGTCGGTGGACGCACCGGGAGCGGCCTTCGCGGTCTTCCTGACCGGCGTGGTGACCTGGGCGTTCGACGTCGAGGAAGCCGCCGCCTTCTCGACGGTGCTCCTCGGCCTGCTCGTCGACCCGACGAAGCAGCTCGCGTTCACGGTCAGCGTGTTCCTCGGTTCGAGCATCGTCGCCCTCGTCTTCGTCACCTGGCGGGAATTCTTCTACGAACGCCGCGCAGAGTTGCTCTACGAGACCACCAGGGGCGACGACCACGTCCTCGTCCCAATGCGCGGACCGGACGTGGAAGCGACCGCGATACTTGGCGCGAAACTCGCGGCCGCCCACGAGGGCGGGACGGTCGTCCTGCTCGACGTCGTCGACGAGGCCTGGCAGGCCACGGCCGAGCGGGATCTCCTTCGGGACCACGGGTCAGTGCGGCTTCTCGACCGGGGCGACGACCGCCGAGCAGGCCACGGGAGCGGGGCCGCTGCCGGCGCGGAGTCGGACGGGCCTGACGACGAATCCGTTCCGGACGGCTCGGAGTCGGTCGCCCGCCTCGAGGAGCTCGCCCGACAGGTCGAGACCCAGGTCGGCGTTCCCTGCCAGGTCGTCGTGGCCGCGGGCGAGCGCGACCGTGCGTCGACCGTCCACGAGACCGCAGCGCGGGCCGACTGCGACCTCGTCGCCGTCCCGTACGAGGAGCGCCACGGCAGTCTCAGTCCCTTCGTTCGCTCGCTGTTCGGGGGCCAGGTCGACGTCCTCGTCCACCGCAGTCACGCGGGTCGGACCCGGTGGTCGCGGGCAATGGTCCCCGTCAGGAGCGCCAGCGACGTCGCCCACGGCATGATCGACTTCGCGACGCGGCTCGTCGGGCCGACCGGCCGGTCGAGCGTCTGCTCCTGCATCGCGACCGACAGACAGCGCCGGCGGACTGACGACATGCTGGAGGATCTGGTCGAGCCCTTCGAGGGGAAGTTGGAAACCCGGGTCGCTCGCGCGAAGATCGGGGACTTCCTCGAGGAGAACGCCCCCGGGTACGACATCGTCTTCATCGGCGCCAGCCGCGACCGGAGTGCTGCCTCCCGGTTGATCTCGCCGCCGACCTTCGAGCGCATCCAGGACATCGAGGTCGACGTCGCGATCGTGGATCGCAACTGACTGCCACGGTGCAGGTCCGCCGAGTAGGAACTCTCTTTATCACCCGGCCCCCGGATTACCGTATGCGGTGGAGACTCTTCGCCACACTCGCGGAGGCCACGGGCGAGACGACTGTCGAGGCAGCCCCGTCGGTCGAGGCCGTCGCCGGCCAGGCCGAGGCCCCCGACGCGGTCACGGTCGGGGACGCACTCGATGCATTGCTCGAAGCCCACCCGGCCCTGGAGGCCGAGATTATCGACGAGGACGGGGACCTCGCCGACCACGTCCGGTTACTCGTCGACGGGACCGATCCGAGGGTCGAGGGGGAGGGGCTCGACGAGCCGATCGACGCCGACGCCGAACTCGCCCTGTTTCCCCCGGTTAGCGGTGGCTGAGGAGCGGACAAGTGTCGAGATGAGCAGCAGACTGCAACGGAGAATCGGGACGGGTAGCGAGCCGACAGAGGAGTGGCAGGGGAGAATGGGGAGGGGCAGCGAGAAAGACGAATCAGGATGGGCGTCTGTCTCGACCGGGCGATCCACAGGTACCGATCCACTGACCGGTGCTCAGGACCGGTCGGTCAGGTCGGCGGCCATGACGTAGAATGGCCGGTCGCTGAGCGGGGCGCGGGTGCTCGCAGCGTCGGTCACGAATGCTGGCGTCTCCGGAACGAGCACGCGGGTCCCGTCGACGTCTCGTGCCGCGGCATCGGCCCGGATGGCCTCGAACAGGCTCCGGGCAGCGGCGAGGTCGTCCCAGGACGCCACGGCGTAATCAGCCACTGTCACCGAGTCGCCGTCATCGTCGGTTCCCTCCCGGCGGCCCGCCGTGACGGTCATCGCGCGAGTCGTCCCGTCGACGACCGCGATGACGCGACCCTTGTCCGCGAGGTCGAGGAACCGATCGCGCCTGAGTTCCGCGAGCGCCCATGCCTCCTCGCCGTCGAGTGCCAGGCCGGCGAGCCAGGCCCGCGCGTCGCTATCGGTCCAGTGGGACCAGGCCGCCGCGGCCTCCTCCCGCATCGGAAGGGTCGGATCGGCGCCACCATCGGGCTCCGGCCGGGCCCACCGGCCAGTCGTCGCCGGTTCGAAGCCATGGATCCGGGCCGTTCCCAGGGCCGCGTCGTTCCACCCGAAGACCATGTTCCGGGCCACGGATGCCCCCCGCTCGCGCGCCCAGTCGAACAGGTCGTCGGTCATTGCCTGCCCCACGCCGCTCCTGCGGTGGTCCGGATCGACCCGGATGCCCTGCATCCACGCCTCCCCGTCGGTGAGGATCGTTCCGCTGCAGACGCCGATCGGCTCCTCCCCGACCGTCGCGACGACGGTCCGCCGGTCGGCCCCGGCCTCGGCGACCCACTCCGAAAAGACCTCGGGGATGTAGTCGCTGACGTCCCGCTCGGCCCACGTGTCCGCCGTGAAGGCGGCGACGGCGTCCTGATCCGCCGGCTCGGCGCGGCGGACGGTGACCTCGCCCATACCCGGTCTCGGAGGCCGCGATGCTTCAACGTTTCATCTATTCCGGAGTGGGGATGAGGGCCCAGCGAAGGCCGTGGAGGACGGGGAAACGGAGAGCGGCGGGAAAACAGAGAGTAGACGGGGAGGCGGAGAGAGTGACGATGGGCAGCGAACAGGTCGACAGGCAATAGTGCTCGGATGCCGATGTTAGCTCCGGTCCGAGGAGCCACATTTAGCACCTCCCACCTGCTAAATGGACCATGAAGCTGATCGAGCGCGGGGTCGGCCTCCCCCGTGTCGCAGTCGTCGGCGGCATTCACGGGGACGAGCCAGCCGGCGAACGGATCGTCGACCGCCTTGCTGCCGACCTCGACACCGAGGACGTTGCCGGAACGGTCCAGTTGATCGTCGCCAACGAACCGGCGCTCGCGGCCGGGACCCGGTACACGGAGACGGATCTCAACCGATCGTTCCCGGGCGACGACCACAGCGACGAGTACGAGGCGGCCCTCGCGGCCCGCCTCGGCCATCTCCTTCAGGGCGCCGACGCTGTCCTGGCTGTCCACACCTCACATAGCGCGCCACCCCCCTTCGCCATCTTCAGCCGCATGAACGACTCCGTCCGACGCACGGTCTCGGGGATGCCGGTCGAATACGCACTGGACTCCGGGGGCCTCCGGTCGACGACGCTCGACTCGGTGGTTCCCCACACAGTGTCCCTCGAGGCCGGCCGGCAGGGGAGCGACGAGGCGGTCGAGTTCGGCTACGAGGCGACCCGTGCCTTCCTGCGCGCCCACGGCAGCATCCGCGACGCGGAGCCGACGTTCACCGAGACCAGCGTCGTCGTAGGGATCGAGGAGGTTCCGAAGGGTGGCGGTGACCCGCGCCTGTCGTATTCGAACTTCGAGGAGATACCGAGGGGCGAGGTCTTCGCGCGCGACGACACCTACACCCACCGGGTCGAGGAGTCTGGCATCGTTCCGGTCCTCGCGAGCGAGGAGGGCTACGAGGACATCTTCGGCATCTACGGCCGCTTCGCCGGTACGGTCGATCCACCGACGTCGGGATGAGGACGGGGCCGACTGACGCGCCTCGGACATCTCGCGACTCTTCCGGGTCTCGCATATTTCGCCGAGGTTCCGAACCTATTGTATCTCTCACCCCAGACTTCCCCCGGCGAAGGGCGGGTCACACCGGCCCGCCCGGTACGAACCAGTCCACGAAGTGACCGTCCGTCAGCGTGGCCGCCTGGTTCGCGATGTAGGCCCGTTGCGTGCGACGGATCGCTTCGGCCGGGTCGTAGCCGGCGTCGAGTTCCGCGGCGACCGTCTGCCGTTTCCAGCCCGCCGGGGTGAGTCCGGCGGCCACCCGTTTCCGGAGGGGGCGAATCCACGACCTCGCTTCGGCCTCGGAGAAGCCGTTGCGCTCGAGGCCGGCCTCCGCAGCGTCGAAAAGATCCGCGTAGAGGTGGTCGGTGTCCGTCGTTCGCGTGCCATCGGCCGTGATCCACTCGAGGTTCGCCGAGAGGCCATCTGCCACGGCCGCATAGAAGTTGTCGCGTGCGCCTCCCAGGGCAGATCGACGGCGGGGTGGTCCTCGTAGAAGATGGCCGTCAGCAGGCCGCCGACGGCGGCGACGAAGGCGACCGTGTCGGGAATTGTCGGCTGGCCGGGGAGTGGGCGGAACTCGACGCGAGCGTTGGCCTGGGCCTCGGTTGCGCCGTCGAAGACCGGTCGGACCCATCGCCAGTAGCTCCCGTGCTTGTGCCGGAAGTGGACGAAGGCGTCGTCGAAGCGCTCGCCGGAACTGATCTCGGCCGGGAGGAGCAGTCTGTCCTCGACGATCCGGTCCACCGCCTCCGTCGGCGTCTCGACGTCCCGGGGGAACCTGACTTTCGGCGGCGACTGTTCCGGGTTCATCATCTGCTCGTAGACCGGAATGCGGTTCTCCGCGTGGCTCTCCTCGAGCAGGACCGCCCGATCGGGCCCGGGGTCGTCGTAGAGGTCCGGCGGGAAGAAGGGTGAGTTGACGCCGAGGGCGAGCAACGGGCCGGCGATCCGAAGCGCGATGGCGAAAAACTCGGGGAGGACGTCCGCGTTCCGGCACTGGTAGTGTGGCTGGATCGAGGTCGTGAGACTGACCGGGCCCGCGCTGTCGGCCGAAAGCGAAACGCCGGGGAGGTCGATGACGCCACCGATGGTGTCCCCCTCGTCGACGCTGCCGAAGCCGTGATAGCGTACCGCATTACTCACGTTGTGGGCGAGGGTCAGGCCGTCCTCGTGGGTCGCGTCGGTCAGGTACCCGGTGGCCGTGTTGGAGTTCGGGCCGATGGTCCACATGCCGTCGCTGACGACCCGGAGCCCGTCGAGGGCGGCGTGTTGCTCCAGACTCCAGAGTATCGCTTCGACCTCCCGGCGGAGGGCTTCCGCGCCGGGTTCGTTGAGCGGGTGGGCGGCAGTCGATAGCTCCGCGTTGTGCAGGCCGAGTTCCTTCTCGAAGCCGAGGCACTCGAGGAGACTGCGCGGCAGCCGACGGAGGTGCTTGCCGCTCCTGTCGACGGCGTAGAACTCGTATTCGAGGCCGACGGTCACCTGCTCGCTGTCGAAGGTCCCCCGGTTCAGGTGGGTCCGGATCACGTCGGCCTCCTCGCGGACCCTCTCCTGGAAGGCTTCACGATCGACGTTTTTCGTCCGTTTCAGTTCCTCGACCGGATCCTGACCCCCTGGCATCTGTGGTACAGATTGGCATAATGGCTAATTAATATTGGTCCGACCTGGGGGGTGGACTCGCGAGCCGGGCCGGCGCTGACGAAACGGGTGGACCCTCACGAAACGGGCGCCCACACCGGACGTGGGGAGTTCGTTGCCAAAGCGGGGCGCTTCCCGCCACCCCGGTCGCGATCCCGAGTTCCTACAGGCCAAGGAACTCCTCGGCGTTCTCGTAGAGGAGCTTCCGCTGGGTGGCCTCGTCGTAGTCGGTGTCTTCGACGAAGGACTCGAGCCAGGTTTCCGGACGGATCATCGGGTAGTCGGTCCCGAACATCACCTTGTCCGCGAGCAGCGAGCCCGCGTAGCGCAGGACCTGATCGTCGATGTACTGCGGCAACCAGCCCGAGAGGTCCATGTAGACGTTGCCCTTCTGCTGGCACATGGCGAGTTGCTCTTTCTCCCAGGGGAATGCGGGGTGGGCGACGAGGATCTGGAGGTCGGGATGGCGGGCGGCGACCTCGTCGATCAGCATCGGGTCGCCGTACTTGATCTCCAGACCGCGGCCGCCCGCGCTACAGGCGCCCAGCGTGGAGGAGCCCCCGTGGAACACCACCGGGACGCCGAGGTCCTCGATAGTTCCGAAGAGGTGTTGGTGCTCGGGATCGGAGGGATCGAAGCCCTGGGCGATTTGCTGGAACTTGAACCCCGAGAGGTCCAGGTCCTCGACGGAGCGGACCGCCTCTTCGGCGGCGTCGTCCTTCAGCGGATCCACGCTGCCGAAGCCGACGAAAAAATCGTCGTGTTCGTCCCGGACCTCGGCGACGTAGTCGTTTGGCACCGGCGGATTCCCCGTGTTCGTCTCTGCGTCCCACCCGAGGAGGACCGCCGTCCCGATCCCGAACTCGGCGTACTCCTCGCGCATCGCCTCGTAGTCCCAGGTCTCGAGGTCGGTCCCGAACCGGTCGGCGGCGTCCTGCATCATCTCGCCGCCGGCGTCGTGGAGGAACTCGCTGGTGGGCTGGTGGGCGTGGGTGTCGACGAGGCGGCCCTCGTCGATTCCGGGGAGGTCGAGACTCATGATCGCTTGGTGGGCTTCCCACGAGAAAAACCTACCCAGTTGGTCTGGCGCGTCCTGTTTGCGTGACGCCTTCTGTCCGCGTGACGCCTTCTGTCCGCGTGACGCCTTCTGTCCGCGTGACGCCTTCTGTCCG
>JAZKTI010000051.1:0-12479 GCA_036625635.1 Haloarculaceae archaeon | reverse complement strand
TGGCCGGGACGTCGCCGACCGGGTCATTGCTGGCCGGGACGTCGCCGACCGGGTCGTCGCTGGCCGGTTGCGCCGTTGCACAGTCCCACCATCGTTAACTCTCGTGGGTGGGAAGCGACCGCCATGAGCATGCACGTCGCAGTCGTCGGCGCCTACGGCAGTGCCGGCGCGGCGGTGGCGAGCGAACTCGCCGAGGAACCCGACGTCGACCTCACCCTGATCGACGACGGCGACCCCGGCGGCGGTCTCTGCATTCTCCGGGGCTGTATGCCCTCCAAGGAGGTGCTCTCGGCGGCTGGCCACCGGTTCCAGGCCCGCCACGACGACCGCCTCGTGGGGGACGTCCCCGGGGTGGATCTGGAGGCGACCGTCGCGCGGAAGGACGACCACACTTCGAACTGGGCGGCCCACCGTCGCACCGGGGTCGAGGGCTACGCCGACGAGGATGGCGTTACCTTCCTCCATGGGACCGCCCGCTTCGTCGACGACGGCGGCCTCGCGGTCGAGACCGGCGGCGGGGACGGGAACGGAGAACCCCGGCGCATCGACCCCGACTACGTCGTCGTCGCCACGGGCTCGTCGCCCAAGGTTCCCGACATCCCCGGCATCGACGACGTCGATTACGTGACGAGCGCGGACGTCCTCGACGCGACCACCCTGCCCGACTCCGGCATCGTCATGGGCTTCGGATACATCGGGATGGAACTCGTTCCCTACCTCGCCGAGGCCGGCGGGATGGACCTCACCGTCGTCGAGCACGACGACCGCCCCCTCGACGAGGCCGATCCCGCCTTCGGCGACGCCCTCCTGGACCTGTACCGCGACGAGTTCGACGTGGACGTCCCGACGAACGTCTACGAGAAGCGGGTCGAGTCCACCGACGACGGTGGGATTCGGCTGTACCTCGAGGACGCCGTGACGGGGGCGGACTCCTCGGTCGAGGCCGACCAGCTGTTCCTCTTCACCGGGCGTCGGCCTACCCTCGACGGGCTCGATCTCGACCAGACCGGACTCGATCCCGGCCCGGGCTGGGTCGCGGACACGATGCAGGCCGTCGACCACGAGCGGACTTTCGTTGTCGGGGACGCCAACGGGCGAGAGCCGATCCTCCACGTCGGCAAAGAACAGGGCTTTCTCGCGGCCGAGAACGTCCTCGCCCACGCGAAGGGCGAGCCCCTCGCCGAGTACGAGAATACCCACCACCACGTCGTCTTCGCCGGGCTGGGGGTCTATCCCTTTGCCCGGGTCGGTCACAGCGAAGCCACGGCCCGCGAAGCGGGGCTGGACGTCGTCGTTGCCGAGCGGGAGGCCTGCGACGATGGCGTCTTCCAGACGAAGGATGTTCCCGAGGGGCTGGCAAAGCTGGTCGTCGACGCGAACGACGGGACCGTGCTCGGCTACCAGGGGCTCCACTCCCACGCCGACGTGATGGCGAAGACGATGCAGGTCGTCGTCGAGTGCGGGCTCGACGTGCGCGAGGTTCCTGCTCGCTCGTACCACCCGACGACGCCCGAAATCCTCGACGGGCTGTTCCGCGAGGCCGTCCGGAAGCTCTGAGCTACTGGTCCCTGAGGGGTCCGTTACTCGGATCGGGCGGCCATGGGGGTGTTTAGAGAGGAATGGGACCGCCACCGCAGACGGGCTGAAAGCCCTCGGCCCGCTTGCGAGCGTTACTATCGGCGTCACCGCAGACGGCCAGAACGCCCTCGGCCTTCCAGAGAGGAATGGGACCGCCACCGCAGACGGGCTGAAAGCCCTCGGCCCGCTCGCGCGAGCTAGCTCGTTGCGCTCCCCGGCCCTCGCTGCTCACCGGTTCACTTCGTTCGCCGGTTCGCCATTCCGAGGCCTCGCTTCGCTCGGCCTCGCAGCGCTCGGGCCTGCGGTGTCGCCGGCGCCGTCGGCGCCGGCTGCAAGCGGGACCTCCGGTCCCGCCCTGCTTACGTCGCTACCACGCGCGACCGGACCTCGCCCTTTCATTCCGCCAGGAGAGCAAGCTCTCCTGAGCCCTCGTTCGGCCTTCGGCCTCACGAGGACACCAGGCCAGCAACCGCACCTCGAACCTCCCCAGCCGACTGCGGTGCTCGCTCACTCCGGCTCGCCGGCTCCGCCGAGGGACTCGCTCCGCTCGTCCCTCGAGCCACCGTCAGAGCAAGCTCTGACGAGCTCCCCCTCGGTCGCACGCTACCTCGGAGGAACCTCGTTCGCTCGCTGACGCTCGCTCACGAGGACGCCGGCTCGCCGGTCCGAGACTCTCACTTCGCTCGAGTCTCGCGTTCGCTGCGCTCCTCGCCCCTCGCACGTCCGCCTCCCGGCCTCGGTCGGGTCCGCTGCTCACCGGCTCGCTCCGCTCGCCGGTTCACCAGGCCGAGACTCTCGCTTCGCTCGAGTCTCGCGCCGCTCACCTCACTCTGCACGCTCGGCGGCGGGCGCCCGGAGAACAAAAGAAGGTAGCTGTGACGTTCGGAAGGTACTGAGCTAGTGGCGGTTTCCACCCCTGGCGGACTGAACGGGCGAACCTTGCGTGCCGGCGCAGCCGGCACGCTCAATCGAGGCCGCCGAGGCGGCCTCGCGGCTCGCGTGCGGTTCAGCGGGCCCTATCCGAAGGAGCGGAGCGACTGAGGATATCCTGCTGAGCGTGCGCGATCGAGCTGAGGGCGGTCTGGCAGTTTGCGGTTGCGGTGGCAGTAGCACTCACTCAAGCGAGCGAGCTGAGGGCTTTCTGGCTGTCTGCGGTTGCGGTGGCAGTAGCACTCACTCAAGCGAGCGAGGTGAGGGCGGTCTGGCTGGTCGGGGTAGACGACTTTTGTTGGCTGATTGCGAACGTCGAAACGAGGCCGGCGGCCCTCACTCTTGACTCAGACGAAACGCCGGATTGGGCAGCCGTCGGCCGCGCGAGGATTCTCACCTGCTGGGAGCGACGGGCCGGCTATAGGACGGTCGGCCCGGTAGTTGGTTTCACGGGACTCCCATGTACGAAAACATTCTACTGCCGGTCGACGGGAGCGAGGGCAGTGCTCGCGCCGAGGACTTTGCACTCGACCTCGCCGACCAGTACGAGGGCACGGTCCACGTCCTGCACGTGGTCGACACGAGGATGATGAGCGAACCGGCCCTGAGCAGCACGGAACTACTCACTGACGAGGCCGAAGCCGCCGCGAACGAACTCCTGGGGGAGGTCGAGGACCGGGCGACCGACCGTGGGCTCGAGGTGTCCACGCGGTGCTGTCACGGCACGCCCCACGATGAGATCATTGCGCACGCCGACGACGTCGAGGCCGACGTGCTCGTGATGGGGTACCGCGGGCAGAGCCACGAAAAACGCATCGGTAGCGTCGTCGACCGGGTCCTCCGTGAGATCGACCGACCCGTGCTGACTGTCTGAGGCGACTCCCACGATTGCCCCACGGATCTCACTTTACCTGGCCGTACACTGCCGTCTCCGGATGACCGTTTACCCAGGCGAACCAGTACATCGTGACCGCCCCGGTCATCTGGCGCAACGCCGTCCCCTCGTGGGGCCCGTCGACCGCGCGGCCGCTCGGGAGCGCCCAGGTGGACCCGCCAGCTCGGAGGCGGTTCGCACCCGCCCGCTCGAACCGGAGTGGGTCGCCGTCGACCCGCCGGTCGAAGGCGTGGGGGAGCTGCTGGCCCGCCACGACGACGGGCAGCCCCCCGACGCAGTCGTTGACGACGCCAGCGGCCGCGACGCTGTCTCGGGGGTATGCCGTCGCGTGGTCCTCCGTCGCCACGCCGAGGACCAGCGACGTCCGGGGCAACCGGTCGTCCTCGACATCGAGCTCTACGGTACCCACGCCCACGTGGCCGTGGACACCGGCAGGCATCCCTTCGGGGACGGTCTCGATGGGGTCCGAGGCTGGTGGGGGGAGCATGACCGTACTGTCAGGGTAGTCGGCTCGCCAGGCCGCCCAACTGGTCAGCGTCGACGGGACCAGCTCCAGGCCCGTCCCCGTCTCGGGACCCCGGACGGCGCGGGCGAGAAGCTGACTCCACAGACTGCCGGTCCGGCGGTCGTACAGGACGAGGTTCGAGCGGAAGAGCAGCCCCGACACGCCGAACACCGTCGGCTCGCCCCCCACCTCCCGGACCGCGGTGACGGCACTGGCACAGAGCGGACAGTAGGTGACCAGCAGCGGACCGTCGAAGTGGTCGTTGACCACCTCGTGACCAATCAGCGTTGCCAGGGGGTAGGCCCGCGCCTGCCCACCTCTGGCCACGCCGATCACGAGGTCGTCGTCGGCCAGCGAATCCTCGACAGCGCGCCAGTCCGGCCCGAACGCAGGATCGGTAATGGCCGGAATCTCGTCGCGGAGGGCCCCCCGGGCCAGTTCCTCACGCGGGAGCGGCAGGTCGACGTCGGCCCCCGCCGCCGGGGTCGGGGCCGATGCGGCCGACCCCGGCGCCGGGGCCGCACCCGGACAGCCCCCGCCGCCGGCTGTGCTACCAGGTGGGCTCACACAGCCCGCGAGTCCGGCCCCGAGGAGGCCCGAGATCCGCAGGACCCGACGCCGCTGCATGGCCGTACGTTCGGGGGAGCGGGGGTTACCAGGCGGGCGCTCGTGCGGGCCGCTCACACGATCGGATGAGGACAGGCCGGATCGTGTGGGGACGACGCGGGCCCGGCCCCCCAGGCTCCGAGGTACCAGCGGGTCTGCTCGACGACCGCTGGGCGGGGTTCGTTGAAGAAGTGTGTCATCCCCGGCAATTCCGACAGTGCACCATCGTCGACGCGATCGAGGATGGCTCCACAGTCGGCCCGAGTGACACCCTCGTCGTCGCTCCCGCGGAGGGTCCCGACCGGCACGTCGACGTGGTCGAGGTTGCCCAGGGCGAGCGGGCCGTCCCGCTCCCCGGGCCGGGCCTCGGGCGAGTGCCGATCGGCCTCCGGGACGCCATCCGGGATGACTGGTGCCCAGCCGACGACGCGGTCGATGGGGTCGGGGACGTGAGCGAGGGCGATGCTGCCGCCACCGCGCTTCGCGATCACCGGGACGGCCGAACACCCCCGGGTCGCGAGGGCCTCGACAGCCGCGGATAGCTCGGCTCGGCGGTCCGCGAGCGTTTTGCCGTCGAGGGCCGCCAGGTCCGGCCAGCTCTCCTACCGGTAGCCCAGGTGGCCGTCGCTCGCAATGGGGTGTCGACGACGTCGAAGACGTCCCCGAACGGCCCGTGGTTCGCTCCCGGGACCATGAGAACGCCGTGGTCCGGGTCCTCGCGGGGGACGTTCAGGCGGCCCTCGTCCGTGTCGCCGTGACCGTCCACCGGTCGCTGTACGAGTTCTATGGCGATACCGGGACCTGCCCGGCCGTAAAGCCACGGGAGAGCCGATCCGGCGTCGTGCCGCCGGGGTTGCCTGCCCCACGTCGGCCCGGATTCCGGAATTGGTAACCCGACAGCGTGCCTGTCGCAACCGTGGACGAGACCGTCGCCTGGCTCAGGGATCGCCCCTACTACGAGGGGCAGATCGAGACCCACCGCGTCGTCGAGGGCCGCGAGGCGAGCTACGCCGACATCGACCTGGACGAGCGAGTCGCCAGCACGTTCTCGGCGGCAGGCATCGAACGCCTGTACGACCACCAGGCGACGGCCATCGAGGCGGTCAGGAACGGCGACGACGTCGTCCTCGCGACGCCGACGGCCAGCGGGAAGAGCCTCGCCTACACCGTTCCCGCCTTCGAGCGGGCCCTCGCAGATCGGTCGACGACACTCTACGTCGCCCCGCAGGTGGCCCTGATCAACGACCAGGCGGCCACCCTCTCCGGACTCGCCGACGACCTCGGCTTCGCCAGCGGCGTGACCGTCGACCGCTACACGGGCCATCTCTCACAGACCGACAAGCGCGCGGTCCGGGAGCGCCAACCCACGGTCCTCCTGGTCACACCGGACATGCTCCACTACGGCATCCTGCCCCACGCCCACCGCCTGTGGGACTGGTTCGTCGAGCGCCTCGAGACGATCGTCGTCGACGAGGTCCACGAGTACCGCGGCGTCTTCGGCAGCCACGTCTCGCTCGTGTTCAGGCGGCTGAACCGGGTCTGCGAGCGGTTCGACGCGGAGCCGGACTACGTCTGCTGCTCGGCGACCATCGGCAACCCCGTCGAACACGCCGCCGACGTGACGGGTTGCGACGCCGGTGGCTACACGCTCGTCGACGAGGACGAGAGTGCGACCGGGGCGCGCCACTGGCTCGTGTGGAATCCGCCAGAGTACACCGGTGGAGAGGGATGGGGCAGCGGCCGTCGGAAGTCCGCCCACCAGGAGACCAAGCGGGTCTTTGTCGACCTGGTCGCGCGGGGCTATCAGACCGTCGCGTTCGCCCAATCCAGACAGGGCTGTGAACGCTACGCCACCGAGAGCGCGGAGGTGCTTCGCGAGCGTGCCGACCACGATCTCGCGGGAAAGATCGCCGCCTACCAGGCCGCACTCGGCGACGAGCGCCGCGAGGAACTCGAGGCTGGCCTCCAGACCGGCGACCTGCGGGGCGTCTGGAGTACGAATGCCCTCGAACTCGGCGTGGACGTCGGCGGCCTGGACGTCGTCCTCCTCGATGGCTATCCCGGGACGCGGATGAACACGTTCCAGCAGGCCGGCCGCGCCGGCCGCGGCACCGACGAGAGCCTCGTCGTCCTCGTCGCCGGCGAGGACCAGCTCGACCAGTACGTCGCCGGCCACCCCGACGTGCTCTTCGAGGAACCCCCCGAGCGAGCGGTGACGAACCCCGAGAATGAGACGCTCCTCCCCGATCACGTGGCCTGTGCGGCCCGCGAGAACTGGCTCCGACCCGAGGACGACCGCCACTTCGGGGAGACGCTTCCCACCGTGGTCGCCGACCTCGAATCCGACGGGGTCCTCGACCGCCGCGAGACCGACACCGGGATCCGCTGGCTCCACGACGGCGAGGGCAGTCCCCAGCACGAGATGAGCCTCCGGACCGTCGGCGACCGCGATGTCCAGTTGCGCTCCCGCGGCGGCGACGACCTCGGCTCGCTGTCCTTCGGGGACGCCCTCCGGGACGCCCATCCAGGGGGGATCTACCACCACCAGGGCACTACCTACGAGGTGGTCGAGCTGGACCTGACCAACGACGTCGCGGTCCTCGACCGGACCTGGGCGGACTACTACACGAAACCGCTCCACGACAAGGAGATCACCGTCGAGGCCGATCTCCGCGAGTCCGAATTCGAGGCCCGCCCGGACGTCCCCGTGCGGTTCGCCGACGTCACGATGCGCAAGCAACTGACGGGGTTCGAGCGCCGCAGCACGAAGACCGGCGAACCCCTCGGGCGGCAGTCCCTGGACCTGCCCGAGACGACCCTGCGGACGAAGGCGCTGTACTTCCCCCTCCCCACCGACCTCGAGGCCGACCTGCGGGAGTTCGACGGCGACTTCGACGGGGGCATCCACGCCGCCGAGCACGCCCTCATTTCGATGCTTCCGATGGAGTTGCTGTGTGATCGCCGGGACGTCGGCGGGGTCTCGACGCCCTTGCACCCCCACACCGACCGGGCGACGATCTTCGTCTACGACGGCCACCCCGGCGGCGTGGGTCTGACCCGCAACGCCTTCGAACGGGTCGACCACCTCGCGGGCATCACCCACGACATGGTCGCCGACTGCCCCTGCGCGGACGGCTGTCCGGCCTGTGTCCAGTCTCCTCACTGCGGGAACGCGAACGATCCCCTGGACAAGGCCGTGGCGACGGCTCTACTCGGCGAGCTCGCGGGCGAGTGAGCGTCTGAGGGGGCCATGGCCCTCGTGCGATTGCGACCTCGCCGACGGGCGTCGAACCCCATCCACACGACCGGTCTCGGGACGGGGCGCGAGATTGAACCCGGTCAGTCCGGTCGGAGCCGGTCCAGAATCGGAACCTCCTCGCGTCGCTCCTCGTCGATGGCGTTCCATTCGATCCCCCTCGGTTTGGCCGCCCCGCAGCCGGTCTCGATGGTTCGCTCGGGTGTGACGATCCAGTCCATCGGAACGTCGTGGGAACCTGTCGGGATGTCCTCGTCGGCGACCTGCCGTTCGTGGACGGTCGTCACCGTCGTGGTCTCGTCGTCGACGAGGCCGAACTCCCGAAGCATCGCGAACTCGAGATCGCTGTAGCCTTCGCCCTTGCCGACCCGGCCGCCGCGTTCGTCGTCGATGGCGACGCTACCCGAGACGACCAGGTCGACGGGGTCCATGTCGTCGGGGCCGACCTGCTCGCCCGCCTCGGCGAGCCCACCGATCGTCGTCGCGTCGTCGACGTCCTCGATGCGAGCCGGATCGAGGCGGTAGAAACAGTCGGCCTCGCGCAGGCGGGGGACGGCCACGTAGAGCGTCTTTCCCTCGCCCAACGCGGCCCGGCGGACGGGAAGCTGGGGCGAATCGGGGTTGGCCTTGATCTTCCCGGCGGTCTGCCAGGCGTCGAGGCCGGTCAGTCGCTCTGCGGCCTCGTCCGCGCCGGCGAAGTTGGGGATCCGCCCGTGGGGCGGGAAGGGGAACCGGGCGACGCCACTTGCCTCGAGCTCGTCCCAGATTTGCACCCGTAGGTTTTGTTTCTCCATATACAACCCATCCATCCCGAACGGGAAATTCCTGACCTCGTGGCAGGTAGTTACTGTAGATTCCCACAGAATGCCGGCCCTCATTAAGCACTGCTCCATGGGGTGATCCGACGCCTCCCGCGAGTCGTGTGTCTCTGGGTGATGGGGCCACTTCAATGCCTGTCTCGATCAATACGGTCAGGAACACGAACTCTGGTACGTGATCCCATCAAGCGTAATTGATGCCATATCCTCTGGAGGGGGCCCCCATTCGTCCCTCGTACTATAGGTAAACGTCCCGTCCGCACCGGGGTCAAAGTCGCTCTCGTTGTAGGACGCCGTGGTGCCGTCGACGAGTGTAACAGTCATGTCGAAGTCGGCCGGATCATCTGGCGTGATTTCGGCCTGCTTGCAGCCCTGGAAATTCACCGGTGCGTTATTATTTGTAACGACCGAGATTGTCCCGGCGTCGTCGGTCTCGGAGTCGGAGAAGAGCGCGTAGGTCCCGGTGCCGGCGAGGGTGCCGGCGACGACCAGCACGAGGCCGAAGAGGATTGCGACGCCGAGCCGACGACGCGGCGATCGGTCGCCCCTCACTGGCCGTCACCTCCCTGGCCGGGGGTTCCCGTCTCTCGATAGAGTCCCCAGACTTCGTTCGCGGCGAGCAGGACGCCCGGCACGATCAACAGTGCGATGACTCCGAGGCGGGACTGGGCGAAGGAGAGGAGGTAGCCCAGCAGGGGAACCGAGAAGGCCACCTGGCCGACGACCTGGTCCTGGCCGACGTATCCCGGGTCGGGCTCCTCGTTGGCGTCGCCCTTGGTCTTGAAGGCGCGGTCCGCGCCCGAGGCCTGGATGTCGACGACCCGGTGGGTCACGCGGGAGTCCGGCCCCGCTCGCAGGAAGGTGATAACGTCGCCGACCTCGACGTCGGCCGCTGCGGCGTTCGAGACGAACACCACCGACCCGGCGTCGATGCTCGGCGACATGCTACTCGACCGGACGACGTAACTGTCTGCCATCCTGATAATTCCGGGAAGCGCGGCGACGACCAGCGCCACGACGACCACGAGGGCGAGGAGGCCCAGGACGTTCGCGGCCCGTCGGGGGGACGGGAGCCGGGAATCTCTCGGTCGAGAACGTTTCGGCAGTCGACCGCGAGAACGGCCTGGTGGGAGCGGAGTCAGATGTGGATGACTCGCCGCGGTCGGGCGAACTCTCCCGCAACCTCCGGCTGGCAATTTCGGTGACCTACCCGAACAGGACGACCCTGTACGTCTTCGGGACGGAAGACGGCCCCCGGTCCGCGGCCGAACTGGCAGCGATCGAACGTCGCTCGAAGAGCCGGCCCCTCGCACCGGGCCAGCGTGCGACCGTTACGGTCGAGTGGGTGCTCCCGGCAGCGTCCGGGGACGAGGTCCAGAGCGACGGCGTCTCAGTCGACGTGATCTTCGCCTTGCGGAGCGGGGAGTAAACGGGAGCGAGCCGGTGCGGTGGAGTAGCGACAAATGCGATCGGCTCTCTCGTTCTCGCCGGAGTATGTTGGTCCCTTTTGCAAAAACGGGAGAACTGGCGAGTCGCTTCCTGGAGATGAACAGCGGGCCGGTCCCTCAAGGTGATCAGCGGGTCGGGGTCACTCCACGTGGAGGACGTGCCAGATATTGATCGCGGAAACGAGGAGCCCGAAGACCGCGAGGACCATCGGTGGCCCGTAGACCATGAGTCTGTCGTGGGCCTGAACCCCCGCCCAGACGCTAACCCCGATGGCCGCGTAGAAGACCAGCAACTTCAGGCCGAGGAATCCACCCACACCGAACATTGAGATCGCGCCGGCGATGACCGGGTTCCCCTCGAAGTGCATCGGACTGAACCACACCAGCTCGATGGTCGTCACGACGTCACCGACGCCGTAGGTTGCCAGGGCGAGCACCCAGGCCATTGTGAACCGGTCCGAGTCGAAGGGGACTCCCTTGAAGCTGATCCAGGCCGGTTGTTTCGAGGTGGCCATAGACGAGACGACGAACGCCGCCAGATAATACCTAATGCTCCCACTATCGACAATAATAACAACAGTATCGATAGCCTGTTAATTGGGTGAGCCGGACCCGGTGCTCGGGTCACGGTGAGCCGAATGTGGGCCGATTATATCGGAAAAATCGTCCGTTAGTCCCAAAATATTTTGACTCAGCTGTTAGTCGACGTACCGAACCCCTCTGTTAGTATGATATTATTACTATCAGTTTTGTTTTCGTATTTGAAAATAGGCATCTGGATCGGCTCACGGGTGCAGCTCGCGCTTGGCGGAGGCCTACCAGTGACGGAGCGCCGCAAGTCCCGATTGTCGGGCGGAGATCTGGTATTTCCTGATCGTCAGCAAGCCCCGGGTCGGGCCGGGTTGGTCACCGACGGGGGTCGGTCGGGCCAGCCATTACCCGGTTCCGGGCGTCAATTACGTTCGGGATCCGAGGGGGCCTCGACCCGGCGGAACTCGTCCCGGACTCGATCGTACTCGCGATCGACCTCCGTCGCCTTGTTGTGGGCGTTCCGGACGTGTCGCCGGAGGGTCTCCCACTCGTCGGTGAGGTCCTCGAAGGCCGTGCCGAGGCGCTGGAGGTCGGCCCGGACGGCCTCGGCTTCGTCGCCGAGCTGACGCGCGTGGACGCCCGCGCGGACGAGTTCGAGCTTCTGGCCCAGCGTCAGCGGCGAGACGACTTGGACGCCCTCCCTGGCTAACTCCCGGAGGAGGTCGCGCTCCTCGGTCACGAGGTGGTAGTAAACAGCCTCCGAGGGGACGAAGGCGAAGGCGAAGGGCGCCGTCCCGTCCGCCGGCCGGACGTAATCGGCGGCGATCTTCCGGAGGTGACCCTCGACGTTGCGGGCGAATTCGGCCTCGTGGCGTCGGCGATCGGCGTCGGTGTCGGCCTCCCGTGCGGCGAGGTAGTTCTCGAGGGGAAACTTCGAATCGATGGCCACGAGCCCGTCGGTGGCCCGGACGTGGGCGTCGGGCGTCTTGCCGCCGATGACCTGCTCGCGGATCCCGTAGGTCTCCGGCGGCAGGTGGTCCGAGAGGATGACGTCGAGTTGCACCTCGCCGAACTCGCCCCGTTCGCGGGGCTGGGCGAGCATCGTCTCGATGTCGCCGTGGATCTCCCGGAGTTCCGCCGCATGGGACTCGATGTCGGCCATCGTTCGCTCGACGTCGAACTCGCGAAAGGTCCGCGAGAGGGCCGCCTCGAGGGTGTCGGCGTCGACGCCAGATTCGGCCGTGTCTGGGCCGTCTGGCAACCGTCGGCGGATCTGCCAGAGGAGGATCGTCGTCGCGACGAGGGCGAGGGTCAGGACGGTCAGGGCGCCGAGGACGAGAGGATCGGCCATGTTCGAGATGCTGGTGTCCCTCCGTGCATAGGGGTTCGCCCCGGAGCGGAACTGAGCGTGGTCGACGGAGAACTGGTACGCCGGTGACCGGTATCGAGGGCCAGCCGCACTCCTTCACGTCGCTTGCGGCCTGATTCCTTGGTCGCCACCGCTAACGCCCAGAAAGCCCTCACCTCGCTCGCTGCATCAGGAACCGATACCGCGACCGCCAACGGCCAGAAAGCCCTCACCTCGCTCTCGAACGAAAACGTGACTGCAACCGCAAACACCCCGAAAGCCCTCACCTCGCTCGCGGTTCCTGTGGCGGATATCCTCGCTCACTCGCGTTCGCTCGGATAGGGCCGCCACAGGAACCAGGTAAACGCGAGCGAGGTTCGCCCTTTCATTCCGCCAGGGGTGAAAATTTGCGAGTAGCTGGGTAGATTCCGGACGCCCAGACCAGCTCGGAATCTGGATCCCTGGAGGAATGAAAGGGCGAGGCCCGCTCGTGTGTCTCTGAGCGGGCCACTATCCGAGTGAGCGAAGCGAACGAGGATATCCCGCTCAGAGCGCACGAGCGGG
>JAZKTI010000050.1:0-12612 GCA_036625635.1 Haloarculaceae archaeon | reverse complement strand
GAGCGGGCCGAGGGGTTGTATCCAGTCTGCGGTTGCGGCAAAAGCAATCGCAGCGATCACATGCACTGGACCGAGAGCGTCCAGGTCTCTCCGGATGAGAAAGTGTCAATAACCCTATAGTTTATATTGGACAGAGCATCAGGGGGGCGAGACCCAGCAACCACCGGCCCGGTCGGGTCCGCCTTGATCCTCGTCAGGACTCCTCTTCCCTGATCTCCCTGAGTTCGGCCTCGACTTCGCTCTCGTCCACCGCTGGGGGTTCGACGTCGGCCGCTGCAGTCTCCGCAGTCGCCGTCTCACCCTCCGCTCCTGCCTCCGCTGCGTCCACAGCGGCCTCACCCTCGCCCGTTGCCATCTCTTCCCGGATCGTCTCGAGTTCGGCCTCGATATCGGTGTCTGCCGTGATCTCCTCGAGTTCCCGGTCGAGCCGGCTCTTGTCGCTCACGGCCGACTCCAGTGCGCCCGACTCCTGGAGTTCGTCCAGTGCCGCAGCGCGGGCCTCCATCTTCTCGGTCTCATCCTGTGCCCGCCGGATCTGCTCGTTGACGTCCTCAACGTCCGAGCCGGCACCCGTAACGGCCTCGGAGACGCGCGAACTGGCCTCGGCGGCGTCGTAACGTGCCTTCATGGTTTCCTTTCGGGTGCGGAACTCCTCGATACGCTGCTGGAGGGTTTCCTTCTTCTCGACGAGGTCGGCCTGCTGGCCCTCGAGGGTCGCGATCTGGTCCTCGAGTTCCTCGATCTGCGTCATCTTCTGTTTCTTCTTCTCGAGGGCCCGCCGCGCCAGGTCTTCGCGCTCCTGCCTGACGGCCTCACGGGCCTGCTCGTTGTGCTTCTCGACGTTCTCCTGGAGGCGCCGGGCCTGGATCTCGAGACGTTTCTTCTGGGTCGTGAGGTCGGCGATCCCACGCTTGACGCTCTTGAGTTCGTCCCGGAGCTGCTCGTAGGAGTAGTCCAGGGACTGCTTGGGGTCCGAGGCGCGGTTGACCACCGCGTTGAGCTTGGACCGCACGATGGTGGACGCGCGCGAGAGGATGCCCATATGACTCCGTTGGTGCCCGCGACCCTTAAAGGTCTGACACGCAAGGGAACGCGTATGCCACGGACGCTCGCGCTGCCGGGGCCGCGCGATCGCCCGGCGTCGCTCGACGAGCCACCGGGCAGCGATGCGACCGGGGACGTCGAGGCCGCTCGGCAGGGTGACCCCGACGACGCTGAGCGACAGGACCTGATGGCCTGCGTGGTCGCCTGTCCGCCCCACCCGCAGTTCGGCGGCCGCCGCTCGGACCCTCGCCTCCGGGCGGTGAGCGACGCGCTCACCGATCGCGGGGTCGCCTGTTTGCGGTTCGACTACGGGCCCTGGGATGAGGGCCGGGGCGAGCAGACGGACGTACGGACGGCGCTCGCGTGGACCCGAGAGCGGTACGCGGCCGTCGGACTGTTCGGCTACAGCTTCGGTGCCGGCGTCGCACTCTGTGGAGCCGCGGACGCCGAGGACCCGCCATCGGCGGTGTCTGTCCTCGCTCCGCCGGCCGAAATCGGCGGCGGGGAGGTACCGGCGTGTCTCGACCGTCTCGCGGTGTCGGTCCAGGTCGTCGTCGGCGAACGGGACACCACCGTCGACTCGGCGCCCGTGGCCGACCTGGCCCGGACCGGGGGTGACCTCGTCGAGACGTTCCCGGGCGACCATCACTTCCTCGGTCAGACCGAGCGGATCGGCGCGCGAGTTGCCGAGTTCCTCCTGCCGCACCTCCAGGAGGGACCCTGAGTCGGCGGAACCTGGGGGTCCATCTCAGGACTCGCCGACGGTCGGCTCGAAGGGATGGCGTTCGATGTAGCCGAATTCGAGGAGACACAGCGCGAGGAAGATGCCGACGATCCAGAGCAGGATCTCGACGTCGGTCCTGTAGAGGTGGTAGAGGACGATGGGGATCGCCACCGCGGTTCCCAGGAGCCCGAGCGCGGGAACGATTCGGTACGAGCCGGTCTCGGCCGCCAGCCGGAGGTTGGTGTAGTTCGTCACCGCGAAGGAGCCCAGGAAGGCGATCGAGCCGAACTCGGTGATCTGCGTGAGCGTTCCGAGCGCGGCGAAGGCGGCGGTCAACCCGCCCATGATCAGCAGGGCGTAGACGGGAATCCCCTCCCGGTTCCGGAATGAGAACAACTCGGGCAGCGCGCCCTCGGTGGCGACCTCGTTGACGAGCCTGGCCGTGCCGAACAGGGTTGCGTTGATTCCCGAGGAGGTGCTCTTCATCGCGGAGAGGACCACGAGGACGAACCCTGCCACGCCGAGGACCGGAATGTTCGAGACCGCCTCCGCGAGGGCGACCTCCTCGTGGGCGAGGAGTTGCTGTGGCGTCAGGTGGAGTGTCGCCACGAACGAGATGGAAACGTAGATCAGGATGGCGACGCTGATGGCGAGATACATGCCAAGCGGGAGGACCCGCTCGACGTGCTCGATTTCCTCGTAGTCGTAAACCAGCAGCTGGAAGCCCTCGTAGGAGACGAAGATGATCGCGAACCCGGTGATCGGGCTGATCACCCCCTCGTCGAAGACGTCGATGGCCGACGGGTCCACGTCCGCGAACGCGATGCCGAGTGCGGCCAGGGAGAGCACGATCACGATCTTGACGTACACCGCGATGTCCTCGAACAGTCCGGTCTCCTCGACCCCCCTGAGGTTCAGCCCGACGAACAACCCCACGACGAGCACAGAGATGATCGGCCGGAGCAACTGCGGGAGCTAGACGTCAGCGATCGCGCGGGCTGCGACGAGCGTGTAGGACCCGAAGGCGAAGGCGTACATCGCCATCACCCCGACGTACCCCACGACGAGGACCCGGCCCACGTAACCCGCGAGGCTCGGTCGGTCGGTGACGTGTTCGACGAAGGTGAAGACCCCACCGTGCTCGCGGACGTGGAACGTGAGCTTGAGATAGGAGTAGGCCGTCAATAGCGTGATCGCGCCGCCGATCAGGTACGAGAGGGGGACCGCGTTTCCGGCCTGTCGCATCGCCACGCCGAGGACCGCGTAGATCCCCCCAAGACCATGCCTCCGACGCCCATCGCGACGACCTCGGGGAGACCCAGTTTCGCGCTACGTCTCCGGGTCAGGAGCCGCCGAAGCGAACCCATGCTGATGCCAGGTGGTTGGGCATCCGACCGGTTGAATCTAGTGGGGACCAGGCCCAACGGCGCGGTCGATTTCCCCACCCGATCGTGTCGAGTCGCTGGGAGGGGGGGGGGTGCCGATGGCCGCCGCCACACTACCCGCCCGAACTCGCCGAACCGAGCTGGTCGACATCGCCCGTAACGCCGACCTGAACCCGGCGCAGTCGGCCGCTTTCCTGGCTCATCGGCCCGGTCGCGGCTCCCCGTCCGGTGGCCCCTTCGAAACGCTCTTGGGGCCGGGCCGCGCACCGTCGCTATGCCAGAAGAGACCGGCTACGATGCCAGTCTGGGCAACAAGTTCATCTTCGTGACGGGTGGGGTAATGTCCGGGCTCGGCAAGGGGATCACGGCGGCCAGCATGGGGCGGCTGCTCGCCAACGCCGGCTTCGACGTGACGGCGGTGAAGATCGACCCCTACATCAACGTGGACGCGGGGACGATGAACCCCTTCGAACACGGCGAGGTCTACGTCCTCAAGGACGGGGCCGAGGTGGACCTCGACCTCGGGAACTACGAGCGGTTCCTCGACGTGGACATGACCGCCGAGCACAACGTGACGACCGGCAAGGTATACCAGCGCGTCATCGAGGCCGAACGTGCCGGGGACTACCTCGGGAAGACGGTGCAGATCATCCCGCACGTCACCGACGACATCAAGCGACGGATCCGCGAGGTGGGCGCCGGCAGCGACGTCTGCATCGTCGAGGTCGGTGGGACCGTCGGCGACATCGAGGGCATGGCCTTCCTCGAAGCGCTCCGCCAGTTCGCCCACGAACAGGACGACGAAGACATCCTCTTCACCCACGTCACGCTGGTCCCCTACTCGAAAAACGGCGAGCAGAAGACCAAGCCGACCCAGCACAGCGTGAAGGAACTGCGTTCCATCGGCCTCCAGCCGGACATCCTGGTCGGCCGCTGTGCTGACAGACTCGAGCGCGAGACCAGGGAGAAGATCGCCCTCTTCTGTGACGTGCCGACCCGCGCGGTCTTCTCGAACCCCGACGTCGAGGACATCTACCACGTTCCGCTGGTCGTCGAGGAGGAGGGCCTCGACGAGTACGTCATGGCGGAGCTGAACCTCTACGAGCGAGCCCCGCCCGCCGACCGGCGAGACAGCCGGTGGCGAGAGGTCGTCACCCGCGACCGCGAGGGCACCGTCGACATCGCTCTCGTCGGCAAGTACGGGCTCGAGGACGCCTACCTCTCCGTCCACGAGGCCCTCAAGCACGCGGGACTCGAAGAGCGGGTCACCGTCAACCGGCAGTGGATCCATTCGGAGGACCTCGCGGACGGCCACGAGGCCCAGCTGTCCGACGTGGACGGGATCGTCGTTCCGGGCGGGTTCGGGGCCCGCGGGACCGAGGGCAAGGTCGAGGCCGTCCGGTACGCGCGGGAGGAGGACATCCCGTTCCTGGGGCTATGTCTGGGGTTCCAGATGGCCGTCGTCGAGTACGCGCGCCACGTCCTCGGGCTGGACGAGGCCCACTCCGCGGAACTCGACGAGGAGACCCCCCATCCGGTGATCGACCTCCTGCCGGAACAGCGCGACCTCGAGGACATGGGTGGCACGATGCGACTGGGCGCCCACGTCACCGAGATCGTCGAGGACACCCTCGCGGCGGACCTCTACGGCGCGACATCCTGTACGGAACGCCACCGCCACCGCTACGAGGTCAACCCCCAGTACATCGACGACCTCGAGGCGGCGGGGATGGTGTTCTCCGGCCGGTCGGGCGACCGGATGGAGATCCTCGAACTCCCGTCACACCCGTTCTTTCTCGGGACTCAGTTCCACCCCGAGTTCCGCTCGCGCCCCACGCGGGCGAGTCCGCCCTTCGTGGGATTCCTCGAGGCGGCCATCGCGACGCGGACGGATGTGGAGGGTGAACCGGCCAGGGCTGGAGGGACGGACTGATGGTCGAGGCCGACAGCTTCGTTCCGGAGAAGGAAGCCGAAATTGCCGACGCGATCGGCGACGCGAATGCGGTCATCGCCCTCTCGGGGGGCGTGGACTCCTCCACGGCCGCCGCCCTCGCCTACGCCGCCATCGGCGACCGGTTGAGACCAGTGTACGTCGACACCGGACTGATGCGAAAGGGCGAGACCCAGCAGATTCGCGATACCTTCGACTACATGGACTCCCTCCGTATCGTCGACGCCCGGGACCGATTTCTCGCGGCTCTCGACGGGCTCACCGATCCCGAGGCAAAGCGCCACGCCATCGGCGAGCAGTTCATCCGCGAGTTCGAGACCGTGGCGCGCGAGGTCGAGGCCGACTACCTCGTCCAGGGCACGATCTACCCCGACCGGATCGAGAGCGAGGGCACGATCAAGTCCCACCACAACGTGGGTGGCCTGCCCGAGGTCGTCGACTTCGAGGGCATCGTCGAACCGATGCGTGACCTCTACAAGGACGAGGTCCGGGAGGTGGCCCGCGCGCTGGACCTCGAGGCGGCCGTCGCCGAGCGCATGCCATTCCCCGGCCCAGGCCTCGCCGTCCGGATTCTCGGCGAGGTGACCGAGGAGAAACTCGCGGTCGCCCGCGAGGCCAACCACGTCGTCGAGGAGGAACTGGCGGACTACGACCCCTGGCAGGCCCTCGCGGCCGTGATCGGGAAGGCCACCGGCGTCAAGGGCGACAACCGCGTCCACGGCTGGGTCGTCGCCGTCCGATCCGTCGAGAGTCGAGACGGGATGACCGCCCGAGCCCAGGATATCGACTGGGAGACACTCCAGCGCATCCAGTCCCGCATCACCGGCGAGAACGAGAACGTCTCCCGCGTCCTCTACGACGTGACCCACAAGCCACCCGCAACCATCGAGTACGAGTGAGGACGTGCCCGCCAGGGCATGGTGTATCACGACGTACCGTATCGAAGTACACCGGGGCAGAAGACAAAGAGCAAAGCCCCGGCGTTGCGAGGTCCAACCGAGATGTCCCAGGCAGTCGTCGTCGGTGGCGACGAACAGGAAATCGGCGAGGCCCTCGAGTCGGCTGGATTCGCGGTCGCAACGGCCAGGGTCGGCAACCGCCCCGGGCTCGAGGAGGCGGGGGTCCACGACGCCGACCTGTTCGTGCTGACCGACCTCGAGCAGGCCACCTCTATCACGGTGGCCCACGACCTCAACGAGGAGGTCCGCATCGTCGTCTACGCCGGGGGATCGCTCCCCGACTTCGCCACCCGTCAGACCGATCTCATGGTCGATCCCGACCTGCTCTCGCCAGCTGCGGTCGCCGAAGAACTTGCGAGCCACGGGGAGTAGGGCCGGCCGGACGCCTCCAGGACCGTGGGTCGCCCCAGGCGGCCGTCGCCCGATTCTGCCTCGGCCGAGTCGTCCATCGCACCATTTTGTCATCGCTCACTGGGTGTGCGTCTCGGGAAGTCGGGTGGTGAATTCGAACCTGCTCCCACCGTCGGTCCCATCCGTAATCTCGACCGTCCAGTCGTGGGCTGCTGCGATGTCCTGTACGATGTTGAGTCCGAGGCCGGTTCCGCTCTTGGAGGTCGTGTAACCGTGTTCGAAGACCTTCGACCTGGTTGCTTCCGGGATGCCGGGCCCGTCATCCTCCAGGTAGAACCCCTCTGGGATCGAGCCGACCCGGATCGCAACGTCGTCCCCTACGTGCTGGACGCTGTTGCGGAAGAGGTTCTCCAGGAGACGGGTGAACCGGCCGCGGTTGGCCCCGACCTCGACGTCGTGTTCGACGCTCAACGTGGCGTCTTCCGATTCCACCTGTCCCCAGGCCTGTCTCGCGATAGCGGACAGGACCACCGGTTCGGTTTCCTCGACGGTCTGACCGTCCCGGGCGAGCGTGAGGACGTCGCCGATGATGGCCGCCATCCGCTCCAGGTTCGCCTGGATGACTGGCCCGTGGTCCTCGTCCTCGAGGAGTTCCGCGTGGCCCACGGCCACGCTCAGGGGGTTCCGAAGGTCGTGGCTCACGACGTTCGCGAACCGTTCCAGGCGCTCGTTTTGGCGCCCGAGTTCCCGCTCGCGCTCCGTCCGGTCGGTGATGTCGCGGGCGACCCACACTGCAGCCTCCGTCCCGTCGATCGGCTCCTCGAGGGGGGCGACCTTGGCCTCGAACCACCGCATACCCGCCGGGGTGTCGAGGCGGTACTCGAAGGTCTGGACGGAGCCGGACTCGATGGCCTTTTCGATCGTGTCTCTGACACGCGAGGCCGTCTCCGCCGGAAAGATATCGGCCACGTCCTGGCTGCCACCGGCCGATATCGGTTTGCCCACGAGGAGGTCCTCCGTGGCGGAACTGTCGAAGGCCACGAGTTCGGTCCCCTCGCGGTCCTTCAGCGTGACGACGTCCGGGAGGGCGGACACGAGGGCCTCGAGAGTCAGCTTGGTCTCCTGGAGTTCCCGTTCACGTCTCCTGCGCTCGGTGACGTCGTTGAACGTCGCCATCGTCGCGGGTTCGCCGTCGAGGGTCACGGTCGACACCTCGAGGTCGACGATCCGGCGGTCCCCGGCGGCAGTCCCCACCTCCACCTCGTAGCTCCTCGGCGGCTCCTCGCCGCGGATCCGCTCCTGGTACCGCTCTCTGACCAGGGTGCGGTACTCGCCGGCCATCACCTCGGAGAAGGGGCTCCCCTCCAGGTCCTCGACGCTTCGACCGGTCAGTTCCGCCATCGCCTGGTTGACGAACTTGAACTCCTCGTCCTGGACGATGACGACGCCGGCAGGGCTCTGTTCGACCAGCACCGAGTACCGTTCGTGTTCCTCCTCGAGGTCCTGCCGGCGGCGCTTTCGGTCGGTCACGTCACGGATGACGCCCAGGACGCGCGGTTCGTCGCCGACGGTTGCACTGCGCAGGCTCGCCTCGACCCAGAAGCTCTCGCCCTGTCCGCCGCGGGCCCGTCCCTCGACACTCTGCGGTTCCCCCGCGGCGGCTGCACGGACGGCCTCGGCGGCTCGCTCGCTACTGTCTTGTGACTCCGTCTGACAGAACGTGCCGATTTCGGCTCCCCGTACCTCCTCGGGGTCGAACCCGAAGACCTCGCAGGCCCGCTGATTGCAGTCGACGACACGGACTGTCGCCGGGTCGATGACGAGGATCGCGTCGGAGACCGACTGGAATACCGCGCGTAACTCCGCTTCCCCCAGGTGAGATCCCGGGCCCGGCGGATCGGTCTGCGGGTCGTCCATTGCTATGTAAAACTTCACACACGCCTTTATACCCCCAGTGTCGACGCCGTGGGCCGTCGGGTCGCTACTCCCCGGCCTCCGCGACGAGGGCCTCGAGTTCGGGCAACGCGATGTCGGCGAGACCGATCCGTGCCGCGTCTTCGGTCTCCGGGAGGCAGAACACCGGCACGCCGTCGACGAGGCCGGCAGTGGTGCGGTTCCGGACGATACCAGTCACGTTCGACTCCCGGGCGATCGTGCGGAACAGTTCTCCGAACCCCGGGAGGATCTTCTCGACGAGGGCGCGCACGGCCTCGACGGTTACCTCGTCGGGGCCGACGCCAACGCCGCCCAGCGTGACGATGGCGTCGACGTCGTCACGGACGACCAGGCCGCCGATAGTCTGTTGCACGTTATCGTAGTCGGCCGCGACGACTTCCCGGGTCGGCACCTCGTAGTCCTCTTGCTCGAGGACCTCGATGGCGGCGGCACCGGCCCGGTCGTCTTCGACGGTGAACTCCCCGTTCACTCTTACGACGGCGACGCCGAGGCCCTCATCGGTCACCTCTCCGTTTGAGGAGCCCTCAGCGACTAGTTCCCCCGGGTCCATCTCCGAAGAATCCGGTTCCGTCTCCGCCTGTTTCGCCTGCTCCGACTCCTCGTCCTCGTTGTCGTGTCCTCGTCGCGACTCGCGAGACTGGAAGTCGACCATAGCGGCGGTATGCGCGGTGATCGCATAAAGGCACGCCCGAGCGGACCGAATCGAGGTTCGGTCTGCGAGGTCCCGGACCAGGCCCACCAGCGGCGCCCCGGCGACGGAGGTGAGTTTTGCTTTTCGTGCCAGTGTGCGCGGGGCCTGAGGGGACCGCCAGTGTTTTTCCCGCCCCTCGCGTCCGGATCGGTATGCGAGCCGCCCACTTCCTGTATCACGGGACTCGGACGATCATCGAGGCCGGCCGGACCTCCCAGCCGGCCTGTCGGGGGATCCGCGGGCCGGTCAACGGTATCGCGGTCACCTCACTGGGAGTATGACTACCGAATCGCCGCCCGGCGAGGCACCGACCGGCGAACCGGACGACGATAGGGAGGCGGGGCGGGATGAACCGAAGCAGGTGGGTGAGACTGTGCGGGTGGAGCCGAACGAGGAGGGCGGCACAAACCAGGGCGAGTCCAACGAGGAGGCCGCGGTGGTGCGTGTCGAACCGGACGAGGGGAGTGTCACATACCCCACGCAGGCACCCACCCCCGAGGAATTCGGCTGGGAGGGATGGCTGGTGGTCGGCGTCCTGATACTGTCCTTCCTCGTCGTGCCTCCTGCCATCGTCCTCCTGCCCGAGGCCCGTGGCCTCGTCGCCTCGCTCGGGCTCACGATGCGGGACGCGTACCTCGCATTGCCGATGGTCCCCGCGATCCTGCTCGGGGCCACGGCCGTCTGGGCCGCCGTGCGTATCCGGGGCCGGTAGCGACGGGGCAGGGCCCCTTGCATCGCCACGGATCCATCGCCGTGGGGCCTCTCGGCCGCGGATCCGAGCGGTTGGCGCGTGTGGCCACGTTTTTTACGTTCGATTGCGCAGGTTGGACCGACGACGATGATCCAGCCGGCTTACCTGCTGATCGTGCTACTCGCCGGAGTTGTCGGCACGGTGGTCGCGGCCGTCGCGTGGCGCAACCGCGATCGGCCGGGAGCCGGCCCGCTCGCGCTGTTCGTCGTCGCTGCGACCGTCTGGGCGGTCGTCGACGGCCTCCACCTCGCCGCGACGGGCCCCTCTCGACTGCGCTTCCTCCAGCAGGTCGGCCTCACGCTCTCGGCCGTGATCCCCGTGGCGTGGCTCTGGACGGCACTCGCGTTTACCGGCCGACGGCGGTGGTTGCGGGGGCGCGTGGCCGCCCTCCTCCTCGTCGAACCGGTGGTGTTCGCCGGCCTCGTGTGGACGAACGGCGCCGGTGGGCACGAGTTCGTCTGGGCCGAGGCTGCGGTGGAGGCGTTCGGTTCGACCGGGTCACGGGTCATGACGTTCGATTTCGGACTGGCCTTCTGGCTCCACCAGGGATACAGCTACGTCCTCGTCATCACTGGGGCCCTCGTCATCCTCTCGATGGTGGTGCGGTCGCGCGGCGTCTACCGGAAAGCCGGAACGGCCCTCCTGGGAGCTATCCTGCTCCCGATGCTAGGGAACGCCCTGTACGTCATCGAGGTCGCCCCCGGGCTGAACCCGACGGGCCTCGCGTCGGTCCTCGCGGGCCTCATCATCGCGGGGGCCATCTTCCGGGCCGACCTTCTCGCGATCGCCCCGGTGACCCGGGAACTCGGCCGTGAGGTGATCATTTCGGAACTCGAGGACGCGGTGTTCATCCTCGATCAGGAGGACCGCGTCGTCGACGTCACCACCGTCGCGGAGACGCTCGTGGAGCGGCCCACCGGGGACCTCAGGGACCTCATCGGCAAGCCACTGGGAGAGGTCCTTCCGGAACTCGCCTCGGCACCCGACGCGTCGCCGGATCTTCCGGACGAACTCGAACTCGAACGCGATGGAGAGCACCGCTTCTACGACGTTCGCATCTCGGAAATCAACGAGTACGGCGGGGTCCGCGGACGCCTGGTCAGCCTGCGGGACGTCACAGAACGCCACCAGCGCAAGGAGCGCATCGACGTCCTCAACCGACTCCTCAGGCACAACCTGCGGAACGAGATGAACGTCGTGCGGGGGAACGTCTCCCTCGCCATCGAACAGGTCGGGGACCCCGCTGTCCTCGACCGCCTCGACCGCGTCGTCGAAACCGTCGACACGGTCATCGATCGGAGCAACAAGGTCGGAACGCTCACGCGGACCATGGAGGGCCACACCGACCAGCCAGTCGACGTCGCCCGCCAGATCCGCGAGGAACTGTCGGCGTGTCGGGGAACGTATCCCGAAGCCGACCTGGAGGCCGAGGTGCCCGAGACCTGCTGGATCTCGGCCGGACCCTCGATGTCGGTCGTCTGGAACGAACTGGTCACGAACGCCGTCCTCCACAACGAGGGCAGCCCGCGCGTCCGCATCGCCCTGGACGAGACCGAGACCGACGACCGCTACGTGGCTCTGACCGTCGAGGACGACGGGCAGGGGCTGGACGAGCAGGAGTGGCGCGCAATCGCGGAGGGCGGTGAAACGCCGCTCCAGCATGGCAGCGGTTTCGGGCTCTGGATGGTCAACTGGATCGTCCGAACCTACGGGGGGAGCGTCTCGTTTCCGGACCGGGATGGTGGCGACACCGGCCTCGCTATCAGGGTCACCCTCCCCCGAACGAGCCCCCCAGGCGAGACCGAGGAGGGGTGACCCTGATACCGGGACCGGGTCCGTCACCGTCGCCCCCGACCCGACTTCGGTTTTCGATCAGTGACGCAGTGGAGGAGCACAGCGCCTCCCCGGGGTCAGGGCTGCGGCAAGTGGGTGCGGCTTCGCATCGCGGCTCAGTCGGCGGCCTCGAAGTCGCGGCGCATCGCGATCTCGAACCAGGGGCAGAGGCGGAGCTGCCGGTAGGCACGCGGGACCTCGTGCATGTGCTTGTAGGGCGCCCACAGCAGGCCCTCGACCTCGGCGGGGTCGGGGTCGAGGCTTGTGTCCGAGAGCGTCGCCTGGAGAACGGCACAGACCTCGTGTTCGAGGCCCTCGTCCAAGTAGAACCGGCGGTACTCGAAGCGATCGGTGACGCGGAGGTCGTCGTACTGGTCGGCAGTGACACCGAGTTCCTCCGCCAGGCGATCCCTGGCAGCCTCGACCTGGGTCTGCCCCTCGCGGGGATGGGAGGCCACCGTGCCATCCCAGTAGGTATCCCAGAGACGCTTGTGCCGACTCCGCTGGGCCAAGAGGATGTGGCCGTCGCCGTCGAACAGGAGGGTCGTGAATGCCCTGTGTCTGATTCCCTCGCCGGTGTGGGCCTCGAGCCGGTTGACGAGCCCCTGGACCTCGTCGTCGGCGTCGACCTCGATCACTTGCTGTCGGGCGTTCTCGTGGACGTCTCCCCGGGCTTCGTCCTCGCCCCCCTCGCCGGGCGGCCGCCCAGTATCCTCCTGGCTCGAACTCATTGAGGGAGTAGACGGTGACCCTCCTGAAACAGTCTTCGTTGTTCGATCGGCGCCGGTGATCGATCGCGGTCCAGAGCCTCGGCGGTCCGATCCTCTGGGGCGCCCCCTTCCCGGGGTCCCCCGTACGCACTGAGCGAGACGGTGGATCGGAGCGGCCGGGATGGGGGGGGGGGCGGAAGGCACCGGGGGGGAGGGGGGAGGGGGGGTGCGGGGGGTGGGGGGGGGGGTCCGGCAAC
>JAZKTI010000049.1:0-12644 GCA_036625635.1 Haloarculaceae archaeon | reverse complement strand
ATCATCAACAACCACGACACCGAGGCCAGCCACTCGGCGACCGTCGGCCAGGTCGACCAGGCGGATCTCTTCTACATGACCTCCCGGGGCGTCGGCGAAGACCTGGCAGAGGACATGCTCGTCGAGGGCTTCTTCGTGCCGGTGATGGAGGAGGTCGCCGTCGACGAACTTCGCGAGGACCTCGACACCCTGGTCGTCGAGCGGTTGCAGGGCTGAACGCGCGAGGATCTTCGTCCCAAATCACGGGACCCCGTTTCTCTCCCCCCGTCACGTTTCGCCTGGCGTCACGCCACCACCCCCGCGTCACACCACCTTCACGCGCTTATGTAGGGTCTCCGACCCGCCGGCGTGAACCACCTCGATCCAAACCATCACGTACCCGTCGTTCTCGATGACGGTCTGACTGCCGCCGAAGCCCACGTCTGCGGACTGGACCCAGCGGACGGTCTGCCCCGGCCGCAGGCGTCCGATCGAGCGGGTGCCCGACCAGACCTCTGAGCCGTTGGCGGTCAGGCGCATGTCGAGCGAGACGTTCGTCGTCGTATTCCGGCCAGTGTGCCGGAGCGTTGCGGTCATGTTCCGACAGGTCGGTCCGCAGGTCGAGAGATTCTCGACGGTGGCCTCGTACCGGGTCGGCCCCTCGCCGACGTGGACGAAGCCGGCCTCCGCCGGGCTGACCTCGGGATTCTCGCCGGAGGCGAGCGCCGGGAGCAGGTGGACCGGCACCCCGAGGGCGGCGAGCAGGACGAGGACGCCCACGAGGACGAGGAGGAATCCGCCGAGCCACTGCCGGCGGCGCATACCCCCAGTGCCGGGACCTGGCTACTAGTGGCTGTCGGGGCAGGCTGTCGAGGGGCCGGACATGCCACACACCGTGACAGGCCGTCGACGCCGTGGGGAACCGCTTAAGGGGCCGTATCCCGGACCAGGAGACATGCACGCGTCCGGAACCCCGACGGCGGGGAGGGCGGGATGAGCGTCCAGTCCCCGGTCTCTTCGGACCACCAGCTCGTCCGCCTCCTCCAGATCGGGGTCGTCCTGGAGGAGGTCGTCGAGGCCCGGGCGGCCAAACACGCGGACACGGCCCACCTCGACGACAGCGTCAGGGCGATGCTCCGCGAGGCGGCCGCGGAGTCCGCCACCCACCGGGAGCAACTGGACGAGCTCGTGGGCCAACTCGAGGCCGACACGATCCCCTTCGACGACATCCAGGCACTCGTCGAGGAGCAGTACGAGGCCGACGACGAGTTCGACGGCGTCCTCTACGACCAGCTCTGCAACGAGGAGACCGCCTACAAGTTCTACGACGACCTGATCGGGGCCATCGAGGCCTCCGACGCAGAGTTCGGCGTGGACTGCGACCACCTCCTCGACGTTCTGCGGGGGCTGCGGGCCGAGGAGGAGGAGGGCGTCGAGGACGTCACCCGGCTCATGGAGGCGGTGGAGGAATGAACACCGCCGATCAGTACCTCAAGGCCATCTACCTCGTCCAGGACGCCGATGCCGGGCCCGCCTCGACGGGCGCCATCGCGGAGACGCTGGATGTCAGCCCCGCGAGCGCGAACGAGATGATCGGGAAACTCGAGGCCGAGTCCCTCTGTCGCCACGAGAAGTACAAGGGCGTCGAACTGACCGAGGAGGGCATCGGCCGTGCCAGGGACGCGCTCGCCAACTACTGCATCATCGAGCGCTTCCTCGTCCAGGTCCTCGAAGTCGAGGACTTCCGCGCGGAGGCTCGCCAGCTCGAGCCGGTCATCGACGAGACCGTTGCCGACCGGCTCGATACCATTATCGACCGGGAGGCGGAGTGCCCGGACTGCTTCGACCCCGAGGGCGACGTCTGCAGCCGACTCGAACTCGCCGCGGAGACGGCGGATTGAGAGTCGAGCCGTCGGTATTTCTGTCCGACTGCGGAGGCTAATTCCCCCGAACGACGGACTGTGGGATCGATGAGTGGCGTCGTTCGGAGGCGGGGCCCTGTTTCGGCGTTCGAGATTGGCCCGGGAAGCCGCTCCCGCAGCAACCCGAACGCCCGCCCTCCCTCGCTCCCGGCTCGCTTCACCCGTCGGTGGGCTCGCTCCGCTCGTCCTTCGAGCCCTCGGTCGCTCGGTTCACTCGCTCACGAGGACGCCGGTCGCGCGTCACGGGGCCTCGCTGCCTCGCGGTTTCGCCGCTCGGTCCATCTGAGGCTTTCGCTGCCACCCGGTCCACTACGTTCACCGAGGGACTCACTGCCTCGCGGTTCCACCGCTCGGCCAGACCGAGGCTCTCACTTCGTTCGAGCCTCGCGTCGTTCGTCCCTCGAGCCACCGTCAGAGCAAGCTCTGACGAGCTCCTCCTCGGTCGCACGCTCCCTCGGGGGACCCTCGTTCGCTCGTTTCACTCACTCACGAGGACACCGGCTGGCCAGTTCCGGACGCGCCCTGTCGGCCGGTTCGTTCCACTCACCGGCCGACCAGACCCTGCCTCTCCCTTCGGTCGAGGCACGCGTCGGTCCCGTCCCGCGTCGTTCGAGGCTCGCGGCGCGCGGCTACGGGTCGCGGTCGCTGAGCCGGACATCTCCGCTCTTCGGTCGCTCGATAGGGCCTGCACAGCGACAGAATCCACCAGCGGGAGCGCAGCGTGGCGGTTTCACCATCAGGCAGGCGAAGCCGCGAGGCAGCGACCCGTAAGCGAGTTGCAGGCCCGAGCGAGGTGGGGGCTCTTGGCTGCTCCTGGGCCCATCCTCGTCGCGCTCGTCACGGTCTCGATATTCGACGTCGGGGGCATCACGGATAACCCAGTGGCCCGGGGGAATCGTACCGGTGGCGAAGAACGGTCGGTCAGACGTTCTCGGCGGTCCACTTGTCGGCGAACATCCGCGGACACTCCTCCCTGTTGAACGGATCGAAGGTCCGCTGGGCGTTCGAGAGTGCGAACGAGGGGGTGCCGGGGGAGGGGGTGTCTGTCGTGCGGTCCGGGACTTGCGTGTCCGTGTGAGGTGTCGTGCTCATTTTGGTTGGGTCCTGAAGTGCAACGGGTAGCGCGCTACGCGACGGGAAGTGAATCAGTCGAGCCGGCGTACGCGTAGCGCGATCATCGTGGTCCACTATCCCGGGGCAATCATAATAAATGTTCATGATGCTCGCCGACTTCGGAGAACCGGCAGTTGTGGCGTCTTTTCGGGAGTAAAACTGTACGAGCGTTTGGGATCCATCTTGCTGGAGCTGGGTTCAGACAGGGTATCGGGACGTTCCGTCCGATCCGCGTTCCTATCGGTACCACTAGAATGCATCGCATCCGTCGACAGTGGGGAGCAGGAGGGAGCGGCTCGGTAACCGGAGCCCGGGCCAGATTCGGCTACTCGACGACCAGTTCCGACTCGTAGTCGGTGAGATTCTCGTAGCCGTCCTCGGTGACGACGACCAGGTCCTCGATCCGGACGCCGCCCACGTCCGGGTCGTAGAGCCCGGGTTCGATCGTGATGACGTGGCCGGCCTCGAGTTCCGGCCCATCGTTGGCGACCTTCGGATACTCGTGGACGTCGAGGCCGACCCCGTGGCCCGTCGAGTGGACGTAGCCCGTTTCCGTCTCGGGGTCGGTCCGGAGCGTCGGATAGCCGGCGTCCTCGTACACGTCGCAGGCGGCCCCGTGGACGTCCTCCCCGGAGGCGCCGGGTTCGACCGCATCCAGGGCCGCCCGCTTGGCCTCCAGCGTTAGCTCGTACCACTCGCGGACGGTCTCCTCGGGGTCCCCCAGGACGAAGGTCCGGGTCATGTCGGCGTGGTACCGGTTCCCCTTGTGGCGGGGGAAAATGTCGACGATGATGGCCTCGTCGGCGTGGAGGGGCCCGCTTCCGCGCTCGTGGGCATCGGCGGCCTGGTGGCCGCCGGCGACGATGGTCTCCGAGAGGGTACAGTTCTGACGCAGGAGTTCGATCTCGATTTCCTGTCGGACGCGCTCGCTCGTCAGTGGCTCGCCGTCGTGGAGGAGGGTCCCGTCGTCTGCGACGGTGGCGGTTGCGAGGAGTTCCTCCGCACGGGCCATGGCACGCTCGTTGGCCCGCTGGGCGGTCCTGACGTGGTCGACCTCCACCTCCGTCTTGCGGCCCCGGCACACCTCTACGACGCTCTCGTCGTCGGGAACGACCTCGAGGCCCTCCTCCCGTAGAACGTCCGCGGTGGCGAGCGGGAATCGGGGCGGCGTCGCGACGGACTCGACGCCGTGGGCGTCGAGAAAGCGGGCGATCGCGATCCGGTGGGCGCGGTAGGGATCGTGGTCATCCTTCAGGTCGAGGTAGCCGTAGTCGACGTTCGTCTCGACGGTCTCGGCACGGGCCTCCTCCTTCGCGCGGCTCAACTCGAGGGTGCGCATCATCATGAGGTGGACCGCCCCGTCGTAGAGGGTGACGAACGGGTCCGGTGCATGGAAGCCGGCGAGGTAGTACTGGTCCGCGTTGTCCGCGTCGTCGTCGATCAGGTAGCCATCGACGTCGCGATCGTCGAGGTGGTCGTCGAGTGGAGAGAGGTCCGGGTCCATATCCTCGCTGGGACCCCCGACTGTATAAGCCTCGGTGACCGGCACTCACGCCAAGGGGCCCCAAAATGAGCTCCCGGCCCGGAATTACACCGGGACCCACAGGAACGGGTCTACAGTCTCCTTCATCGTGGCCCGTCGACAGCCGACAGGTGGTTGATCGAGGAGGGTGATCTGGCTGGCACCGTCGTCGGGACCGGCACACCAGATTCCGGCGACAGCAATAGTTGCAGTCGGGGAACCCTTCATGCCCGCGGGACCCGTAGACGCAGCATGGCAACCAACGACGGATTCGACGCGACCGCAGAACTCGTACGCGACGGGACCACGTACCAGTACGCCGACCTGACAGCCCTCGAGGCGGAAGGGATCGTCGAGGACCTCGACCGCCTCCCGGTGAGCATTCGCGTCCTCCTGGAGGCGGTCCTCAGAACGCAGGACGGCGAGGACGTCACCGAAGAACACGTCCGGAACGTTGCCGCCTGGGATCCCGAGGTCCCCGATGTATCGCTGCCCTTCCAGCCCTCCCGGGTCGTCCTCCAGGATCTCACCGGTGTCCCCGCCGTCGTCGACCTGGCTGCACTCCGGTCGACAGCCCACCGCAAGGGGGCGGACCCGACGGTGGTGGAGCCCGAGGTGCCGGCGGACCTCGTCATCGACCACAGCGTCCAGGTCGACTACTTCGGCAGCGACGACGCCTACGAGAAGAACGTCGAACTCGAGTACGAGCGCAACGCCGAGCGGTACCGCGCCATCAAGTGGGCCCAGCAGGCCTTCGAGGACTTCCGGGTCGTCCCGCCGGGGACGGGCATCGTCCACCAGGTGAACCTGGAGTACCTCGGCCGGGTCGTCCACGCCCGGGAGCAGGACGGGGAGCAGTGGCTCCTGCCCGACACACTCGTTGGCACCGACAGCCACACGCCGATGATCGGCGGCATCGGCGTCGTCGGCTGGGGCGTTGGCGGCATCGAGGCCGAGGCCGCGCTGCTCGGACAGCCGATCTCGATGCAGTTGCCGGAGGTCGTCGGCGTCCGCCTGACCGGCGAGTTGCCCGAGGGTGCGACGGCGACTGACCTCGTGCTTCACGTGACCGAACAGCTCCGCGAGGTCGGCGTCGTCGATCGCTTCGTCGAGTTCTTCGGCCCCGGGGTCGCCTCGTTGACCGTGCCCGACCGCGCCACCATCGCGAACATGGCGCCCGAGCAGGGCTCGACCATCTCGACGTTCCCTGTCGACGAGGCCACGCTGGACTACCTCGAACTCACCGGCCGCGACCAGGACCACATCGAGCTGGTCCGCGAGTACCTCGAGGCGCAGGGCCTGTTCGGCCAGCAGGAGCCCGAGTACACCGAGACCGTCGAGGTCGACCTCGGCTCCATCACGCCGAGCCTCGCTGGGCCGAAGCGCCCGCAGGATCGGGTGGAGCTGCCGGACATGAAGACGCACTTTCGGCACCTCCTGCACGACGAGTTCGAGGACGATGTCACCGACGTCGACGAGGAGGCCATCGCGCGCTGGCTCGGCGAGGGAGGCGCCGGGGGCGACGCGGAGCCGGCGACCGACGTCTCGACAGACGGCGGGACAGTGGCCGAGCCACCCGAGGCTGACACGCCCGAGGAACCCGACCTCGGCGAACTCACGAAGCGCGTCGAGGTCGAGATCGACGGCCAGACGACCGAGATCGGCCACGGCTCCGTCGTCGTCAGCGCCATCACCTCCTGTACGAACACCTCGAACCCGTCGGTGATGCTCGCCGCCGGGTTGCTGGCGAAGAACGCGGTCGAGCAGGGACTGGACGTCCCCGACTACGTCAAGACCAGCCTCGCGCCGGGCAGCCGTGTCGTCACGGCCTACCTCGAGGCCTCGGGCCTCCTGCCGTACCTCGAGGACCTCGGCTACAACGTCGTCGGCTACGGGTGTACGACCTGCATCGGCAACGCGGGCCCGCTGCCCGATCCGATCGAGCGGGCCATCGACGAGCACGACCTCTGGACGACGAGCGTGCTTTCGGGCAACCGCAACTTCGAGGCCCGGATCCACCCGAAGATCCGCGCGAACTATCTGGCGAGTCCGCCGCTGGTGGTCGCCTACGGACTGGCGGGACGCATGGACGTCGACCTCGAGCGCGAACCGCTGGGAACCGACGCCGAGGGCGAGCCGGTCTTCCTCGCCGACCTCTGGCCGAGTGCCGAGGAGATTCACGAGGCCGTCCACGACTTCGTCGACCCGTCGATGTTCGCGGAGAAGTACGCCGAGGTCTTCGAGGGCGACGAGCGCTGGGATGCGCTGGATGCTCCCACCGGCGAGGTCTACGACTGGGACCCCGAGTCCACCTACATCCGCGAACCGCCGTTCTTCAAGGACTTCCCCCTGGAGAAGCCCGGCGTCGACAACGTGGAGGGCGCCCGGTGTCTGATGACCCTCGGCGACACCGTCACCACCGACCACATCAGCCCCGCCGGTCCCTTCGGCGAAGACCTCCCGGCCGGCCAGTGGCTCACAGAGCACGGGGTCGAACCCCACGAATTCAACACCTACGGCTCGCGCCGCGGGAACCACGAGGTCATGATGCGGGGGACCTTCGCGAACGTCCGCATCGAAAACGAGATGCTCGACGACGTCGAGGGTGGCTACACGATCCACCACCCGACTGGGGAGGACAGCGAGGCGCGAAGCGCCTCGGACCGGTCGAGCGGGGAGCAGCGCGACCCGCGAGACGTGACGACCGTCTTCGAGGCGAGCCAGCGCTACCGCGAGGAGGGGACCCCGCTCGTCGTCATGGCCGGCGTCGAGTTCGGAACCGGATCCTCGCGCGACTGGGCGGCGAAGGGGACCGACCTGTTGGGCATCCGCGCGACCATCGCGGAGAGCTACGAACGGATCTACCGCGACAACCTCGTCGGGATGGGCGTCCTCCCGCTGAAGTTCGAGGCGGGCGACTCCTGGGAATCGCTGGGACTGGACGGTGACGAGATCTTCACGATCGAGGGCCTCGAGGACGGTCTGGAGGTTCACGACGAACTGACCGTCACTGCCGAGGACCCCGAGACCGGCGAGGAGACGGTCTTCCCGGTCGAAGCGCAGGTCGGCACGCCCGCTGGCGTCCGGTACGTCGAACACGGGGGCGTGCTCCACTACAAACTGCGGAAGTTGCTGACGAGGAGCTAGGCCGGGCACTGGCTCTCGCCGATCCAACCATCAATTTTTACTGAAGTTCTTGAAAGGTAGTCATCGAAGGCTGCCACAGCAGGAACGGTTTCGAACGACGGCCAATCCAAGAGAAGGTGACAGTCACCCCATCTACGTTCACACTTGGAGAAAATGGGCCCTGTGTAGACGCAATTCTGTAGGTAGAGGGTTTCAACCGAACTCGAACGCGAAGCCCTCGGCCCGCTTTCTGGAACGACCGCGACCGCAGATACCCTGAAAGCCCTCGGCCCGCTTTAGAGAGGAATGGTACCCGCAACCGCAAACAGCCAGAAAGCCCTCGGCCCGCTTTAGAGAGGAATGGTACCCGCAACCGCAAACAGCCAGAAAGCCCTCGGCCCGCTCGCGGCTGCTAGCTCGTTGCGCTCCTCGGCCCTCGCTTCGCTCGGGCCTGCGGTGCTTACGTCGCTACCAACCGCGAGCGGGCCTCGCCCTTTCATTCCGCCAGGGAGCCAAAATTCGAGTAGGCCTGAGCATCCGGAGCATTCCCAGCGCCCCGCAAACTTACTCTCCTGGCGGAATGAAAGGGCGAACCTCGCTCGCGCTTGTGTAGTCGCTCTGTAGGCACTATCGAGCGACCGGAGGGAGCGAGATATCCTGCAGAGCGACCGCGAGCGAGGTGAGGGCTTTCGGGCTGTGTGAGGTGGCAGTTACAGTACCAGCTATCCCAGAGAGCGAAGTGAGGGCTTTCTGGCTGTTTGCGGGGGCCGGGAAAATGTGTTCACTCGGTTTTCGCCCCAACGATGTCCGTCGCTCCCCAACCTATACTCGCTCCGTGTACGGGCACCTACTCCTTCCCTTCCCCACCGTCGTGGAAACTCACGTCGACCGTGACGTCGTCCTCCGTCATAGCGTCGAGGAGATTCACGACAGCCACGTACGGGTTTCCGCTCGTTTCGCGAGCTTCAGAAGCCTCCACCGCTTCGTAACCGGTTCCCGTTTCTCGCACCTCGATGTCGAGGGCAATCCGTGCTGTCATGTCTCGAGTGATCAAACTCGAGGGGTTATTATATTCACCCCATTGGGCTCTGATCGGCCGTGCCCGTCGACAAATGATGGAACGTTCCGGTCCTGCTCTGGACCTGAAACGTCTCGGGGAGTCATCTGGCCAGGGCCCACCACGGCACGTACGGGGCTGAGTAGAATTCCTATCGTGACAGGAATTTTTCAGGAAGTTGATTTCTATCCGTTCCGGGAGGGTAGCAACCCGATAAAGTTCGATCCATCCCGCCGGCCAAGAGCGATGCCTTGTTCTCCGCATGAGACCTCTGCGGCCGCTACGGCGGCACACCGTCGGTCCGTGCTCTCTAGGTTTGTCCAAGCCGGCGAGTGGCTCGGACTCCTGGGCCCGACCGGGACCGGCAATCGGGTCGAAGACTTCTCCGGCGGCATGAAGGAGCCTCTCGACGGCGCGACCGCAGCCACGCTGTGTGACCCCGCCGTGCGCTACCGCGTCGGTACCCTCTTGCCCCGCCCGGTCGACCTGCGAGCCATGGACGTGCACGTCTCCCAGTCGACGGTCGCGGGCCGGGCCCGGGCCCCGCCGTCGAAGAGCTACACGCACCGGGCCATCCTCGCAGCCGGCTACGCCAGCGGCGCGCTGATCCACGACCCCCTGGTGAGTGCGGACACCCGCGCGACGATGCGCGCCGTCGAGGCCTTCGGCGGCAGCGTCGACGTCCGCGAGAACGGGGCCACGCTCGACGTCGAGGGCTTCGAAGGCAGGCCCGACGTGCCAGCCGACGTCGTCGACTGCGCGAACTCCGGGACGACGATGCGCCTCGTGACGGCGACGGCGAGCCTCGCCGACGGCCTCACTGTCCTGACGGGCGACGCCTCCCTCCGCTCGCGACCCCAGGGGCCGCTCCTCCGGGCCGTCGACCAGCTCGGCGGCCGCGCCGAGAGCACCCGGGCCAACGGGCAGGCGCCCCTCGTCGTCGGCGGGCCCATCCCCGGCGGCACGGCGGCCATCCCCGGTGACGTCTCCTCGCAGTTCATTACGGCGCTCCTCATGGCGGGTGCGGTGACCGAGGCCGGGATCGACCTGTCCCTCCAGACCGAACTCAAGTCCGCCCCGTACGTCGACATCACGCTCGAGGTGCTGGACGACTTCGGTGTCAGGGCCCGAACGACGAAACGTGGTTACAACGTCGCCGGGCACCAGGACTACGAGCCCCGCGACGGCGAGTACCACGTCCCCGGGGACTTCTCCTCGATGTCCTACCTGCTCGCGGCCGGAGCACTCGCCGCCGAGGACGAACTCGTCGTCACCGGGGCCTTCCCGGGTGCACAGGGCGACGCGGCCATCGTGGACGTCCTCGAATCGATGGGTGCCGACATCGAGTGGAACGAGGCGGACGGCCACATCCGCGTCGCGCGGAGCGAACTCGATGGCGTCGAGGTGGGGGTCGGCGACACCCCCGACCTCCTGCCGACGGTCGCCGTCCTCGGCGCCGCTGCGGACGGCACGACGACCATCACGAACTGCGAGCACGTCCGGTACAAGGAGACCGACCGGGTGACGGCGATGGCCGAAGCGCTGTCGACGATGGGCGCCAGCGTGGAGGAGGCACAGGACACCCTCACGGTTCACGGCGGCGAATCTACCCTCGAGGGGGCGACCCTGGACGGGCGCGGAGACCACCGCATCGTCATGAGTCTGGCCGTCGCGGGTCTCGTGGCCGAGGGGACCACGACGATCCGCGGGGCCGAACACGTCGACGTCTCCTTCCCCGGCTTCTTCGACGATCTGTATGACCTCGGGGCCGACGTCGACCGGGAGTAATCGAGGCCGGTGGCCGCCCCCCCGACGCCCGCCCCGCCCGCCGCCCGCTCGGCCCCCCGGTGACGGGCGCGCCTCACCCCGCCGCGCAGTTGTTGGGCCCCAGTTCGAGTTCGAAGGCCTCCGCTGCGTCGGCAGTGGCGCGGCCGAGGTTCACCGCGATGACGCGCTCGTAGTCCTTCGGCTGGGGCGGGAGGTCCCCCGTCGCGAATCCCACGAACGCCTCGCGGTCCATGTCGAAGGCGTCGAGGGACTCGCGGAGGGTACCGACAGTCGCGGTGAAGCTTCCGTCGGACGCCGACTGCGTCTCTGGACCCGCGTGCCCCGGGGCAACGACGGTACCGTCGGGATACTCCGCGACCCCCTGGAGCGTCTCCCAGAGCGTGCCCGCCGCCTCCCGCGCGGCGTCGGCCGCTTCCAGATCCGGTCGCGCGACGCTGTCCGTGAACAGGGAGTCACCCGTCAGCAGGACGTCGCCGACCCGGAGGCCCGTCATCTCGGTCGTGTGGCCCGGCAGGGGCACGACCTCGATCGTCGTGGCCCCCACGTCGATCTCGTCGCCGGCGTCGACGAGGGTGGCGTCGAAGGCCAGGCCACGGTCCTCGGCACCAGCAGGGAGGAGGCGCTCGGCACCGGTGAGATCGCTGACGTTCCGGACGCCGCTCACGTGATCGGCGTGGACGTGCGTGTCCATCACGTAGCGCACTTCTGCGCCCCGCTCGATGGCGTCGTCGGCGTACCGGTCCGCGAAGGTACGAAGCGGATCGACGACCAGTGCCTCGGGGCCCGAGACGACGAGGTACGCGAGACAGCCACTCGACGGGCGGTGGTACTGTATAAGTGAGACCTCGGTGTCGATGCCCTCCGGATCGGGCTGAAAGGTGGCGGTTTCGACGTCGGTCGCCTCGTACAGACGGGCCCAGCCACGCATCCCGTCCCTGAGGACGGCAATGTCGTAGCTCTCGCGGGCGAGGAACTCGGCGACGTAGTGGCTGGAAATGCCCTTGGCACAACAGGTGAGCATCGGTCCGTCGGGGACGCCATCGGGCACCTCGGCGGCGGGATCGTTGCCGTCGAGGAACTCGGTGAACGGGACGTTGACCGGGCGGGCGTTCGGGTGACTGATGTGCCAGGTTTCGAAGTCGGCGGGCCGACGCGTGTCGAGGATCGAGAGTTCCTCACCACCGTGGAGACTGGCTTTGAGGTCGGCGGCACTCACCTCTCGCACGCCGTGACCGAGCTGGGGAAAGGATCCGGGGTCCATACCCAGATTAGGAGCCCGTGACCCTTCTCGGTTTGGGAGAGGACTCGTCGATCTGGAAGAACCGATGGGGTCGATGCCGAAGCGCTACGTCGGTGGCTCCGGGATACCCATCACTTCGGAGCGGTCGGGTCGAAGACCCTCGCCTGGACGTCGGTGACGACGCCGTGATCCGCGGCGTCGACCGAGGGGGGCGGCTCAGAATCGTCGTAGCGGGCAGCGAGCGCTGCAGTGACCGCCTCACGGACGCAGGCCCGAGCGGCAGCGCCGATCCGGGTCGCCGCACCAGTATAGGGGGCTGGCGAACCCTCGCCACCGCTGGCGACGAGGACGGCGTCGGTCGTGGTCCCCGGGAAGCCGGTGTGGGATGCGAGGGTCGTCGCCTTCGACTCGGCCGCGACTGCCACGAGGTTCGCCAGGGCACCCCTCGTGAGGGCCGTCGGCGTCCCGACGGCGACGTTGACGGTCCCCGCCGTCCACTCGCCATCGGGAAGGTCGCCGCCGGTCGGGTTCATCGGCAGCGTCGCCGGATTGGACAGGCCGGCGGTGACATAGGCGACGACGTCACCGAACCGGGCTGCTCTGGCGTTCGCGACGTCGACGCCGGTGAGGAGGACGGGCTCACCGGACCAGTCGATCCCGACCGCAGCCAGCCGCTCGCGGACGTCGGCGGCCACGTCCGGTGGGTTCCAGCCCTCCGCGACGGTACACCAGTGGGCACACGTCGCCTCGGTGAAGCCGCCCCGCCAGCCCGTCGAGAGCCAGGTGGTGTCGGGCCGGGCGAGTGTCAGCACGTCCCCCTCGAGGTCGACCTCAAACATCGGGTACCTCCGCTCCATCGAACATCGAGTGCCTCCAGACCGACTCAACCATCGAGTG
>JAZKTI010000048.1:0-12886 GCA_036625635.1 Haloarculaceae archaeon | reverse complement strand
CGATGTGCCGGGGGGTATCCGCGGATGCACCGCCGGCGTCCATGTGATGCACCGCTGGCGGCCACGTGATGCACCGCGGGCGGCCATGTGATGCACCGCGGGCGTCCACGCAAGAGGCCGGGGGAGGGGGTGGCGCGAAAGGTGGACCTTCCGCCGCCGGGCCACCCCCTGGATTGGGACTCCTGCTCGCGTGAGGGGGGAGCGGCTCGGGTTGGGGCACTGTGGGGAGGGGGTGTGGCGGACAGCGAAATCACAAGATGGTTGCCCCTCGGGAATCGACCGAGTTCCATGGCGGTCCTCGCTTCCCTGCGGACCCTCGGCAGGCGCCACCCGGGTGCCCTGACGGCGGTTCTGTCGGTCGTCGGATACGTCCTCGTCGGCGGAGCACTCTACGGGTTCGTCCCCCTCTTCCCGCCGCTCTCGGATGCGACGGTCGACCTGTTCAGCCACCTCATCGCGGTCGTCAACGCGCTCGCGCTGACCGCGCTCCTGCTGGGCTACCGCTTCATCAGGCGCGGGGAGGTCCGGCGACACCGCACTGCGATGCTCGTGGCCTTCGCGCTCATCGTGGTCTTCCTCGTCATATATCTCTGGAAGACAGGCGGTGGGTTCGAGAAGTCAATCCTCGCGACGGGGCCGGTCAAGACCGCCTACCTCGCGATGCTCGGGATCCACATCCTCCTCTCGGTGGTCGCGGTCCCGGTGGTCCTCTACGCCGTGGTTCTCGGGCTGACCCACTCGACGGCGGAACTCCGTGACTCGCTCCACCCACGCGTCGGCCGCTTCGCGGTGGCGGCCTGGAGTCTGAGCCTCGTCCTCGGCATCGTCACCTACGTGCTATTGAACCACGTCTACGGCTGGGAGGTCCGGGAGATGGGGGTGCTCCTGCTCCTGGTTCGGCCCCATGTGTCCCGGACTGATTGAGACTGGCCGGTCCCCGGCGGTCTGTCGGTGCCGATGCACTCCTCGCAGTCGCGATGGCAACCTGGATCGAGTGGCCGAGGATAAAGGGTCAGTCGACGTGCACATCGCCGGTCTGTCCCGCCTGCCCTGCCTCCCCGCGGTTCCGAAAACCGGCTGCACGACCACCCACACGGTTTTGCCCGGCCCGCTCCTACCCTTGCCGCATGACCGAGGACGCGGAACAGGCCGCTCCCGACGACGAGACCGCAGCGTCGGTGGGGACCGAAGGGTCATCCGGGGGCAAGGCGGAGGTGGGTGGCGCCGACGGCTCTTCCGATGGCGGGGGAGCGGCAGACGCGCCGACCGACCCCGACGACCCGACTACCCACCAGTCCGCGGCGGGGGATCGATCGAAGTCGATCAAGCGATGTGACTACTGCCGGCTGCCCTGTCCGACCACAGTCGTCACGCTCGAGCGGGACGACGTGACCTACGAGTTCTGCTCGAAGGCCTGTCGGGACGCTCTCGAGGGGAGCGACAGAGTGTTTACAGAGTATCACGGCTACAGACGCCTCGAGCCCGGGGTGTCGGCCCTCGATAGCAGCCTGCCCGAGGGGATCCCGCGGAACTCCTTCGTGATGCTGACCGACCTCGCGGGGACCAGGACGGAGGCCCTCCAGGCCGAACTCGTCTGGCGGGCCCTCCAGCGGGGGGAACCCGTCGTCTTCATGTCGTTCCTCGAACCCCCGGTCTCGGTCATCCAGGAATTTCTCTCCCTCGAGTGGAACGTCTTGCCGTCTCTCGAGGACGGCGACCTCCACATCCTGGACTGCTTCACCTACCGGGTCGACGACCGCGACCGGATGCAGGACCGCATGAGCACCTGGAATGCCCACCTCCAGCGCGTGGCCGAACAGTCCACGACCACGGTGCGGGACCCCAGCGACGTCAGCCAGCTGGAGAACCGTCTCGACGGCGGACTCGAGGAGATGGACATGCAGGATCAGGGCATCGTCGTGGTGGACACGCTCACCGAACTGGGCTCGCTGGTCCAGCCGGTTCAGGCGTACAACTTCGTCAAGAACGTCCGCGCGGACGTCTGCAAGGGCCGGTTCGTCCCGATCTTTGCCGGCGCGACGCTGACCGGCGACGGCGATGGCTTCCCCCACGACCTGCGGTACATGGTCGACGGCATCGTCGAGATGCGCCTCAACGAGGAACTCGTCGACGGGGCCCTCGTCAAGCAGATCCGGACCCGGAAGATGAGCGGCGTGCTGACTTACCCCGAGTGGGAGTCCTACGAGTACACCGCCGGCCGGGGTATTGTGACCTTCGACCCCCTCGAGGAACTGGAGGCGGCCCGTGCCCGGGCTCAGCGGTCCGCCGACGACGAGGACACCTCACAGCCGCCGGGCGAAAACGGGGGCTCAGGCTCGGTGGCTGCGGACGATGAAGGGCACGAGGGAGGCGAGGCGAGTGACGACGGCGAGGACACCGAGGACCCGGGCGAGGAGGGTGAAGGATCCGACGATGGATCGAGTGACGGTCGGACCGAAGGCCGGGACGGCGACGACGTCGCGGCGGCTGCCACCGAGGAGGAGGGCGCTGCGAGCGGGGAATCCCCCGAGTAACCCCTGCAGAGTTCTCACCGGGGGCCGATCAGCCGGTCCGCGGGAGGGCTCGGGCCGCGACCGCGAAGGCGATGAGTGCCAGAATCGTGAGGACGACCAGGTTCAGGACCGGGTCGCTTCCGAGGGCCGGCCCGGTGGAGCCGGTCTGGGTCTCGGCCGCCGACCAGCCGGGGAAGGTCACCGCGCGAACCCCGCGGGCGAAGTAGGTGAGCGGCGAGAGGTCCGTGGGGAGCCAGGTCGGGAGCATCGACTGCGGGACGAACGTCTCAGAGAGGAATAGCAGGGGGAGGGCGATCGCGTTGCTCGCGGCGACCACGCCGTCCTGGGAGTCGGCCCAGGCGCCGAGCAGGGCGCCGACGGCACAGAACAGCGCCACCCCGACGGCGACGAAGGGGACCAGCAGGACCGTCGCCGCTCCGACCGAAAGCGAGGCCGCGGTGAGGCCGACGACGAGGCCCAGCAGGAGCAGGCCCGCCAGCCCGATCACGGCGACGTTGACCAGGGTATGTGCGAGGAGCCACTCCCACCGCCGAAGCGGCGTCGTCGCGAGTTTCTCGAACCGGTTACCCTCCCGGTGGCGTGCGACCTCGCTGCCCACCCGGGAGAGCGGTGTGAACAGGACCACGATCGCCAGGTAGCCGGGAACGTACCAGCCCGGCGGCTCGGCGAACAGCCCGCCGCCAGCGGCCTCCGTCTGGACGAGCACTCCGAAGATGACGACGATGATGACGGGGAAGCCGAAGGTGAAGAACACCGCCGTCCGCCGCCGGAGGAACGCCCGGGCGGCGGCCACGGTCTCCGCCGCGACGCGGCTGCTCCGGCTCATTCGGCCCTCTCCGGGCCCGCGAGTGCGAGGTAGACGTCCTCCAGGTCGGGTTCGGTCCAGGTCAGGGAGTCGTACTGCCAGCCACCGGCCTCGACGGCGTCGACGACGGCCCCGATGTCTCGCGGTGGGACGTTCCGGGCGCGGAGTTCGCCGTCACGAACGTCGACGTCGGTCCCCAGCACGTCTCCGACAGCCGCCGCCACGGTCTTGTCGAACTCCCCCTCGATCAGGAGGAGACTCTCGCCGCCATGGGTCGCGACGAGCGACTCAGGCGTGTCGAGTGCGACAAGCCGTCCGCCGGCGAGGAGAGCGACCCGGTCGGCGAGGGTCTCTGCCTCGGCCATGTAGTGGGTTGTCAGCAGCACGGTCGTCCCGCCGGCTGCGAGGTCCTCGAGGAGCCGCCAGAGCGCCCGCCGACCCGCGGGGTCGATGCCGGTCGTCGGCTCGTCTAGGACGAGCAGGTCCGGGTCGTTGACGAGCGCAGTCCCAACGCAGGTGCGGCGCTGCTGCCCGCCTGAGAGGGCCTCGTAGGGTCGATCAGCGTCCGCCGCCAGGCCCACGTCGGCGAGGAGTGGCCCCGGCTCTCGGGCCTCGTCGTAGAGCCCGCCGAAGTACGCGAGGAGCTCGCGGGGTGTGAGCCGCCGGGGTGGCTCGAAGTCCTGTGGGAGGAAGCCAACCCGGTCGCGATCCACGGCCACCGGGTCGCCATCGAAGACGGTCACGTCGCCGTCGACGGGGATCGTGCCGAGCAGCGCTCTGACGAGTGTGGTCTTGCCGGCGCCATTGGGGCCGATGAGGCCGAAGACCTCCCCGGCCTCGACAGACAGCGAGACGCCGTCGAGTGCGACCGTGTCCCCATAGCGGCGAGAGACCTCCGCGAGGTCGACGACGTCATCCATATCGCCCCTCGCCGGCGGGGTCCCTTAGGGTTCCCGCTTCGTGCCCGGCCTGGCCTCTCGAGGCCCCGGATCTGGCTACAGTTCGTCGCGAACCCGCCGCACGACCGCGTCGACGTCGTAGTCGTGTTCGTCCTTGTCATAGATCACCCGGCCATCGACTGCGACGGTGAAGATTCCGTGGTCGCCCATCCGGAGGGTGAGATCGTCAAGATCCGTTTCCACGGCCCCGAGGATCGCCTCCGCGACCTCGAAGGCCCGGTTGCGGAAGCCACAGGGGACGCAGTACTCGATTTCGACTCTCGACATACCTCTGCTTCGCCGCTCGGGCGCAAGAAGGTAATGGAAGCGGCGGTGGCCTCGGGGGGAAGGAGAGGCGAGGAACCCCGCTACTACCTCGTGAAGGGGCGCCAGTACAGCAATCCGACGGTCAGGACGAAGACCCCGGTCGAGAGGAGGTAGACGTTCGAGTAGGCCAGTCCGGCGAGGGCGGTCCCGCTCCCGGCGATGCCAGTCAGGACCGACGCGATCACGGGGAAGGTACACGAGACGCAGGTGAACAGCCCGACCACGCCCCCGACGAGCGCGTTGGCCGCATCGAGTGCGGTGGCGTAGACCAGGTAGGCGAGTGCGCCGTAGCCCACGACCTTGTAAGGCATGAGCGTCACGTCGACGACGCTCCCCTGGTAAAAGAGGATGGGTCCCCAGCCCGGCGGGATGCTCGCGACCGACAACTCGACCCCCGTCGGCGGACCGACGCCGCCCCCCACGAGTCCACCCACGTACGCGAGAACGAGGAAGTAGCTACCGCCGATGGCGCCGGCGACGAGGTGATTCCGACGGCTGCTCGGCGCCGGCCGGGTCCTGAGGATTGCCCAGGCGGCCACGTTGATCCAGACAAAGGGGAGGACGAGCATCGCCGGCCGCGTGATAGTGACGGTGTCGCCTCGGCCGATCAGGTAGGCCCCCACGAGGAGCACCTCGGCGTTGATCACCAGCGCGCCCCAGACGAGCGTCTCACGGGAGGGGCGGAGCTGCGCCAGGGTGTCGGTGGAGACGACGCTCATAGAACCAGGGCGTCCACGACAACCGCGACCAGGACGGCCCCGAGGAAGGCGTTGGAGGCGTGGAACGCACGGAAGGCCGCCGCCTCGGTCTGCTCTCGGTGGAGTCGGAGGACTGCCCAGAGGAAGCCTGCGCCGAGCAGGACGGTCGTCCCCGCGACGAGGAAGCCGAGGTCGGTTACCCACAGGAGCCCTCCGGCGGCGGCGAGGGTCGTGCCCAGCCAGAGGAGGATGTGTTTGCGGGTCTCGGTGTCGCCGCGCACGACCGGCATCATCGGGAAGCCCCCGCTGGCGTAGTCCTCCTTGTAGGCCAGCGCGAGGTTGTAGAAGTGGGCCGGGGTCCAGGCGAAGACCAGGGCGGCGAGCGCGAGGCCGGTCAGGCCGACCCGTCCGGTCGCCGCCGCCCAGCCGATGACTGCGGGGAGGGCTCCGGCGGCACCGCCGATGACGGTGTTCTGGACCGTATTGGGCTTCAGGAGAAGCGTGTAGACGACGGTGTAGAACAGGATGGCGGCGAACCCGAGGCCCGCAACGAGGAGGTTGAGCTGGAGGAAGACCGCGAGGGAGGCGACCGCGAGTGCGGTGCCGAAGGCCGTCGCGTTGGCGACCGGGACCTGGTGGGTCGCCAGCGGCCGGTCGGCAGTCCGTCGCATCTGCTGGTCGCGGTCCCGTTCGAGGACGTGATTGAAGGTGCCGCTGGCACCGATTGCCAGGACGCCGCCGGAGAGGGTGAGGACCACCGTCCTGACGGTGAGGTCTGGCCCCGCCGCGAGGGCCATCCCCGCGCCGGCGACCAGACAGAGGAGCCACATCAACCGCGGCTTCGTCAGGCGGACGTACGCGAGCAGGCGCTCGCGGATCGCTGTTGAACGCGACGGAACGGCGCTGGTGTCGGCACGGGCCGGATCGGCGTGGGTGTCGGCACGGGCCGGATCGGCGTGGGTGTCGGCACGGGCCGGATCGGCGTGGGTGTCGGCACGGGCCGGATCATTCTGGGCGGTGGTCGGCGCCGGCTCACCGGCTCGCGAGTACTCCGGCTCCCCGCCCGGGTTCTCCAGGGCCCTGACTGGTTCGTTACCCGGTCCACCCGGGTCGGCCACCGCCCCGGTCGCAACGGTCGTTGGATTCACGGGGGCGGTCCCGGCGGCTTCCTCGCTCGGCTCCCCGGTCTCCCGTTCGAGGTGCCAGGCAAGGGAGAGCACCAGCGTCCCGAAGATGGCGAGGCCGATACCGAGGTGGACGGCGGGCAAAGGGGCCGCCGCCCCGCGGGTCGCGAGGAGGGCACCGACCAGGGCCTGGGCCGGGAACAGCACGACCGCGAGGAGCGCCGTCGCCCTGACCCGCCGGGACGAGCCCCGCCTGAAGACGGCGACGGCGGTGGCGAGCACTACGACACCGACGACGGCCGCCAGGGCGCGATGGCCCATCGCGACGAGCACGCCCGGCCGTGTAAGGGAGCCGCCACAGACCGGCCATTCAGGACACGCCCGGGCGGCGTCGGCGAGTGCCGCGGTCGCACCGGCGACGACGAGCAGGTAGACGCCCACAGCGGCTCCTGCCAGGAGGGTCGTCGTCGACGGACGGCCGCGGTCCGGCAGCATATCCGCATCCTGCGGAGCCGGGTACTTAGAGCCCCCGCTTTGCCCCAACGATCCCGTCACTCGGCTCGCGGTCTCACCCGGGTGAGGACAAGAAACACGGGGTTGGACAGATCTGGTCTGTCCCGTTGCGGGGAGTGGGCGGCCCCGGCGGGGCACCTGGGCGACACCGGCGGATAGCCCGCGAACGTGTCATCGATATATCGAAGCGGGTCGCGCAGAGAAAACAGCAGTTATTAAAGGTCGAACTCCGAAGCCGAGGTTAGGTATGAAACGCACCCGTGCCGGGGTGATGGCGCTGGTCGGCGCCGCGGTCCTCGCGGTCGTCGTCGACCCGGCTGCTGCCCAGGCGACGTCGCAGTCGACGTCGGAGGACCTGATCTGGGGGCTGAACACGTGGTTGCTCTACATGGCCATTCCCATCGCCATACTCGTGGAGGCGATTCTGATCTATACCGTCTGGAAGTACCGCAAGAACGAGAACCCCCTCCCGACCAGGGAGAACCGCCGCCTGGAGATCACCTGGACTATCGCGACCGCGCTCGTCCTCGTCGCCGTGGGTATCGGTTCCTACACGGTCATGGCCGACCCACACGTTGCTGGCCCACAGCCGACCGTCGACGACGGTCAGGAGCCCCTGGAGGTCAAGGTAATCGGCCAGCGCTACGCCTGGACCTTCGACTATCCGGAAGCCACCGTCCAGGAGATCACCGGGACCGAGGCGACTGTAACGAACTCGAACACGTTGATCGTTCCAGAGGGCCGTGAGATCGAGTTGAACGTCACCTCGACGGACTGGCTCCACTCCTTCCACGTCCCCGGACTCGGGCTCAAACAGGACGCCTTCCCCGCCCAGTGGCAGTCGATCTACACCGAGGCGACCGACACCGGCACCTACCAGCTGTATTGCGCCGAGTACTGCGGATCGGGTCACTCGGGGATGCTCGGGACCGTCGAGGTTCGCACCCAGGAGGACTTCGAGACCTGGCTGAATGACCAGGCCTCCTGAGCGCCCGCCTGAGACTCACTCGAGTGCCGCCGGGGCCCCTTGCTCCGCCATAGAGTCCCGCATCGAGGGCCACAGAAAGACGTCGTTGCCGGTCCCCTTTCCCCGGTGTCTCCGTCGAGACTTTACCCCCTGCCGTCCTCCTTCCGGCATGCACCAGACACTCGACGCGGTCCGCCTCCACGAGCAATTCGAGTTCGGCAGCTACGATGTGACCAGGGAGGAGATGCTCGAATTCGGCGACTCCTACGACCCGCAGGCGTTCCACGTGGACGAGGAGGCCGCCAGCGAGTCGATGTTCGGCGGCCTCATTGCAAGCGGGTGGCACACAGCTGCGATGACGATGCGGTTGATCGTCGACAACTACCTGACCGACTCCGGCGCCATCGGGTCGCCCGGCGTCGACGACCTGCGGTGGCCGGCGCCGGTTCGGCCGGGCGACGTCCTCCGCGTTCGTGCCGAACCCGTCGAGAAGGAGCCCTGGAACGAGGACATGGGTGCGGTCGCCATCGACACCGAAACACTCACCGACGCCGACGAGACCGTCCAGACGATGCAGGCCCGTGTCCTCTTTCCGCGGGCGTAAGGGCACCGCTGGTCCACTCGTCGCAGGATGCAGGTCCTGAGCGGCCTCCCGGGACGGTCGAACTTCACCCACGGGCCGCGACGTAGTAGGCGGCGAATTCCCGCAAGGCCGGGTGCGGTGTCCCGACCGGACGAGCCTCGCTGACGGTCCCGAGAGCGTCGCGGAATGAGGTTTCCTCCCTCGCCGCGAGACTTGCCGAAAGCACGGCCGCGCCGCGGGAGCCGCCTGCCCTGCAATGCACGAGGAGGCCACCGTCTCGCTCCTGCAGGTCCAGGGTGGTGTCGACCGCTCTGCCGAAGGTCCCCCACTCGGTGTCTGGGCCGTCGTCGAGGGGTGGTGGGTCGTCGCGGGCTGCCTATCGGCCGTGGCGGAACTCGCGAACTCGACCTCGCGGTCCTGGCGCTGAACCTCCGCAGCGTGGCCGTTCCCAGGTAGAGGTCGCGGTCCCCGATCTGCCGGATGACGGGCTCGTCCTCCACGAACGACAGCGGCCAGAGGATGTCCTCGGGCAATGGATTTCACCTCCCCGAGTGTCCGGGAACGAATCTTCAGTCCTCTCGTCGGTAGAGCATGTGGCTGGGTGTCAAAGTGCTGTTGGGGGGTGGGCCGGATAGCGATCGAACGCACAGGGCCGGGTGGGACCGACCGACGACCCGGTTCCAACACGCTCCGGACGCAGGACTCGTTTCTGGAGCTCGCTCAGTCGTCCGCCGGCACCGGGCGTCGCTCCAGCCCCGCCAGGACCGCGTCGAGAACCTCCTGGCGGGTCACGTTCGACCCGTCCGGGACCTCGAGGTCGACGACGGGCGGTCCCGGCCCCGACCCGCCCACGGGCAGCTGACCGTCGTTGACCCGCAGGCAAACGTCGGCCGCCCCGAGCAGCGACGCGGCCCGGTCCACCGTCGAGGAGGCCGGATCCGAGAAGGGGTCGGACGCGACGACGGGCAGGTCCAGGCTCCGTGCCGCACTCGCGGCCACGTCGCCGTCGGGCACGACGCCGACCGAGGCGTCGAATCCGGCTTCCCAGAGGACGCCGAGCACCCTGGCCGCCGGCTCCCCGTGGCCGGTGACGTGGACGGCGGCCCCCCGGGGCTGTTCGCGGGAGACCGCCGCCACGCTCGGCGCGCCGGTGGCGGGGTGGGTGTGGAGTACCGTCTCGGTCCCGAAGGCGTCGTCGAGGTCGCCGCTCGCGAGGACCTGCTCCGGGGGTCCCTCGGCAGCGACGACCCCGGCGTGGAGCATCGCGAGGCGGTCGCAGAACCGGGCCGCGAGGTCCAGGTCGTGGATCGCGGCCAGAACGGCGTGGCCGTCGCCTGCCAGATTCCGGGCGAGGTCGAGCACCCGGACCTGGTGGTTGATGTCGAGGCTGGCGGTCGGCTCGTCGAGCAGGAGCGCCGGCGCGTCCTGGGCGAGCGCGCGGGCGACCAGGACCCGCTGGCGTTCGCCGCCGGAGAGATCCTCGACAGGGCGGTCGGCAAGGTGGGCGGTCTCCGTCCGGGCCATCGCTCTGGCGACCGGTTCGTCGTCGGTCGACCAGTCCAACCGGGAGTGATGGGGCGTGCGGCCCATCTCCACGATTTGCTCGGCGGTGAAGGCGAACCCGAGGTTGGTCTCCTGGGGCACTGTGGCCACCCGTCGGCTCACCGCTCGCGTGCGGAGTGTCGAGACAGACTCGTCGCCGAGATTGACGGTCCCGGCGTCCGGTGAAATGACGCCGTTGATCGTCCGGAGGAGGCTCGTCTTGCCGGCGCCGTTTGGCCCCACGAGACCGACGAAGTCCCCCCGCTCGATGGCGAGGTCGACGCCCTCGAGGACCGCGACGTCGCCGAAGGACACCGCGAGGTCCGCGACGTCGATCACAGCGCGTGCACCTCCCGGCGGCGGAGCAGGAACAGGAAGAACGGTGCGCCGACGGCGGCGGTCACGATACCGACGGGCAGTTCGGCCGCGAAGGAGCGGGCGATCGTGTCCGCGAGCACGAGGAACGTGGCGCCCGCGACAGCCGATGTCGGGATGAGCACCCGGTGATCCGGACCGACGAGCAGCCGCATCACGTGGGGGACGATCAGACCGACGAACCCGATGACGCCCGCGACGGCGACCGCGGCCGCAGTCATCACGCTCGCCACCGCCAGCAGGAGCCGCTTGGAGCGCTCTACCGGGACGCCCAGCGCCTGGGCGTCCTCCTCGCCCAGCAGCATGACGTTGAGATCGCGGGCGTAGAAGAGGAGGAAGGCCACGCCGAGGATCGACAGCGGAAGGGTCGCCTCGACTTCCGACCAGCTCGCATTGTGGAGCCGGCCCATCAGCCAGTACATCGCCTGTTCGAGGCTCTCGCCGGACTGGAGCAGCAGGTACGAGACCACTGCACCGAGGAACGTCTGGACGGCGATGCCCGCGAGCAGGAGCGTCGCGACCGGGGTCCGGCCGTTTTCGGTCGCGAGCACGTAGACGGCAAAGGCCGTCAGTACCGCCCCGACGAAGGCAGCGGCGTGGAGGCCGAAGGGAACCGCGAGGGGCAGCGCGATCGTGGCGACGGCACCGACGGCCGCGCCGGTGGAGACGCCGATGATGGAGGGGTCGGCCATCGGGTTCCGGAAGAAGCCCTGCATCACCGCGCCGGCCGTCGCGAGGGCGAGGCCGACGACGGCCGCGAGCGCGATGCGCGGCAGCCGGAGGGTCCGCACGATCGACTCCGCAGTGGCAGGGACCGCGAAGTCGAAGAGATACGTGTAACCGAAGTCCGGCAGCGGGATCGGAACCGAGAGGATCCACAGATCGAGGGAGTCGACGGCGATCCCGACCGAGGTCGGGAGGGCGATCGCGTTCAGCGTCGCCAGGGTGACCTCCTCGAGCGGGAGCGTGACCGGCCCGATGCTGGCCGAGGCGAGGACCACCGCGACGAGCGCGGCTGTCAGGCCGAGAACCCAGCGCCCGGCACGGCCCCTCGTGCCCATGTCTTCTTCAAGTAGATTTGCTTTAGATAAATATTTATTGCATACGTGCCCAGTGGGTGTCATGGAACGCGCGGCAGCAATTCTACTCGCCACACTCCTGACCGCACCCCTGCTTGCCGGGGGTGTCGCTGGATCACATGCCCAGGCATCGCCCGTCGACTGCACCTTTCCGGTCTCGGCCACGGACGCGACGGGGACAGCGGTGACCGTCGACGACGAGCCAGGACGGCTGGTCGTTCTCGCACCGAGTGCTGCCCAGACGGTCTGGGCCATCGGCGCTCAGGACGCCGTTGTCGGGATGCCGGTGAACCAGTTCACGGCGTACCTCGACGGACGCGAGAACAAGACGAACGTCGTCGGCGAACGCGGCCAGCCCGTCCGCGAGGCGGTCGTCGCGTCGACTCCGGATCTCGTCCTCGCGCCGAACATCATCACGAACGAGACCGTCGAGAAACTCCGCGACGCGCTTCCCGACGACGTGGCAGTGTATCGCGTCCAGGCCGCGAGGTCCGTCGAAGACGTGGCGGCGAAGACCGAGCTGACCGGCCAGCTCGTCGGCGCCTTCGACGAGGCGGCACGGGTTGCCGCTGAGACGCGCGGTGTCGCCGCGACGATCGCGGAGGCGACTGCGGACCGGGAGCGCCCGACCATCTACTACGCGTTGGGCGGCGGCTGGACCGCAGGCACCGAGACGTTCATCGGCAATCTCGTCGAACTGGCCGGTGGCGAGAACGTCGCCGCCGCGGCCAACATCACCGGCTACGCGCCGATCAGCCAGGAGGTCATCGCCGCCGAAGACCCCGACTGGATCGTCCTCGGGGAGGGGACGCCGCTGCCGAAGAACCCCGCGGTGAACGACTCGACCGCCGTCGAAGAGGGGAACGTGCTGACGGTGGACGCGAACTTCCTGAATCAGCCCGGGCCGAAGACCGTGATTCCACTCGAGGCCATGGCGCGCGCCTTCCACCCCGACGCCGTGCCCTCGGAGACGCTGGAGAACGTCGACACCCCGGAGCCCACGCAGTGCGAGGCGGACGCGAGTACGCCGACGACGGCCACGACGACCACGGCCGAGCCCACAACTGCCACTGACGAACCGGTCTCGACAACACCCGACGAGCCGACGACCACCTCCGTCGCCGAGACGACGAGTGGGAGCGGTCCCGGGTTCGGCGTGGTCGCGACACTCGTGGCGCTCCTGGCGCTCCTGGCGGTGGTCCCGAGCATGCTCCGTCGCGACTGATCCGACCCCCGGACTCCCGCCTGCAGACACCTCCGTCCCCCAGCCCAGTCCTGGGACACTCGACGAACGTTCGGAACGGTCGACCACCAGATCTCCGGATCACGGGACCAGCGCACAGTAAGACGTTTCAGTTGTCCCGGCCGACCATCGGTTATGGTGGAGAACGTCATCTGGCC
>JAZKTI010000047.1:0-12928 GCA_036625635.1 Haloarculaceae archaeon | reverse complement strand
TTGCGCCGAGTGGTGGGCGAGCGAAGCGAGGCCACCCGAGGCGGAAAAAAGAGGTGGTTCCTACATGGCGCCGCCCATCCCGCCCATCCCACCCATGCCGCCCATGCCGCCGCCGGGCGCACCCCCGGGGCCGCCCGCGGGCTCCTCGCCCTCGGTCGACAGGTCGCCGGCGGAGATGATGTCGTCGATCTTCAGGACCAGGTTGGCGGCCTCCTGGGCGGAGGCGACGGCCTGGCGCTTGGCGTGGGCCGGCTCGACGACGCCGGCGTCGAAGGTGTCGACGACGTCGCCGGAGTAGACGTCGAGGCCCGCGCGGCCGTCGCCGTCCTCGTGGGCGGCGCGGAGTTCGACCAGCGTGTCGATGGGGTCGAGCCCGGCGTTCTCCGCGAGGACGCGCGGGACAACCTCGAGGGCGTCCGCGAAGGCCTCGACGGCCAGTTGCTCCCGGCCGCTGACGCTATCGGCGTAGTCGCGCAGCCGGCGGGCGAGTTCGACCTCGGGCGCGCCCCCGCCGGGGAGCACGAGGCCCTCGGCGACGGTGTCGGCGACGACGTCGAGGGCGTCCTCGATGCCGCGCTCCAGTTCGTCGACGACGTGCTCGGTCGAGCCACGCAGGAGCAGGGTGACGCCGTGGGTCTCCTCCCCGGTGCCCTCGACGTAGAACAGCTCCGCGTCCTCGTCGTACTCGAAGTTGCCGGAGCCGAGATCGGCGGCCTCGGCAGTGTCGAGGTCGGAGACAATCCGTGCGCCGAGGACCTCGGTGAGGAACTCGAGGTCGGACTTCTTGACCCGGCGGAGGGCAAGGATGCCCTCCTTCGCGAGGTAGTGCTGGGCCATATCGTCGATGCCCTTCTGGCAGAGGACGACGTCGGCGCCCGTGGCGGCGATCTGGTCGACCATCTCCTGGAGCTGGGCTTCCTCCTGGTCGAGGAAGTCACGGAGCTGGTCGGGGTCAGTGACGCTCACGGAGGCGTCGGCCTCGGCCTCCTCGAGTTCGATGGGCGAATCCAGCATCAGCACGTCCGCGTCCTCGAGGTCGGTGGGCATGCTCTCGTGGACGGGGTCCTTGCTGACGACGCCGCCGTGGAGGAGTTCGGACTCGCTCGCCGGACGGCCGGTTTGGGTCTCGACGTCGAGGAAGGCGAGGTCGGCGATCCAGGACCCGTCGTCGGCCTCGACGGTGACGGCCTGGACGCCCTCGACCACGAGTTCGCCCAGCACGTCCTTGTGCTGATCGGCACCCTTGCCGGTCATCGAGGTCTCGGCGACCTTCCGGAGCAGGTCGCGGTCGTCGCGGTCGACTTCGATGGCGGCGTCGTCGACCTCCTGCCGGGCCTGGTCGGAGGCGTCGGAGAAGCCCTTGATGATCGTGGAGGGGTGGATATCCTGCTCGAGGAGGTCCTCGGCGTTCTTGAGGAGTTCGCCGGCGATGGCGACGGCCGACGTCGTTCCGTCGCCCGCCTCGTCCTCCTGGGTTTCGGCGACCTCGACGATCATCTCGGCGGTCGGATTGTCGATGTCCATCTCGTCGAGGATGGTCACGCCGTCGTTCGTGACGATGATGTCCCCCAGGGAGTTGACGAGCATCTTGTCCATGCCCTTCGGACCAAGGGTCGATCGTACTGACTCCGCCACTGCGCGCGCGGCGGAGATGTTGTGCTCCTGTGCACTCTCGTCCTTCATCCGCTGGGCGTCCTCGCCCAGGATGATCATCGGTTGACCCTGCATTCGCTGTTGGCTCATAATCAAGAGAAGGTATGCATGTGGTTCTATATAAACGATGTGATTTCCGGCCACAGGCCTGGACCGGCCGAACGGCGGCAAACGGCCGGACAAACCGGGTGTTTGGGCCATGAGCGGCAACTGAGGGGGCCGGTGATCGGGTGCCCGAAGGGTTATTTATAGGTTTCGGTCAGGGTGCGGGGAGGGCGCTGGGCCCCGGTTCGGCGGATCCGGACCCGGCGAGCGCGCCGGCCACGCCGGTCACACGCGAAAGCCCGGGCCGTCGCCCCGTCTGGCCACGAGCACCCCGTTGTTCGCACCCTGTTCCACCTCGTCGGTGACCGAACCTGCGACCATCCGACGCAGTCGACTCTTCCGGGGATTGCCGAGCACGGTCAGGTCGTAGTGGTTCGATTGCGCGACGATCTCGCCCGCGACCTCCGCAGACTCGATGTGCCACGTCTCCACCTCGACCTCGGAGGGCAGGGACGCCATTGCCGACTCGAACAGCGTACGAACCCGAGTCGAGTCGTCGGCGGTTTCGGCGACGTGGAACAGGTCGACGACCGCGCCACCACCGAGACCGATCGCCCCGGCGACGCGGGCGGCCAGGTCGGAGTGTGGGCCACTGGCGATCGGCACCAGGATCGAGGAGATCCGTTTCACGTGCTGGAGGGTACTGACGCGGACGACGTCACAGGGGACTGCCGACCCGACGCGGCCCGTAACCGGGCCACGGAGGGCATCGCCGATCGATCGGGGGATCCGATCGTCGAAGACGACCAGTCCCGGTTCGAGGGTCTGGGCCAGGTCCACCAGCGTCCCCACCGGGTGGTCTGTTTCCGTGGAGAGTGGCCGGACGGTCCCCGTCGGATCGTGCTCGAGTTCCGAGTGCAGGACTGACCCCGCCACTCGCCCCGATTCGTCCTTCGCCGATCGATCGTCCGTGAAGAGGTCGAGCACGATCGCCTCGCCCTCGATCCCGACAGCGAGCGTCCGGAGGACCTCGAGGGTCAGTTCGTCCGGCCGTTCGAAGAGCGGGTACAGGATGCGGTCCGCTGTCTGGCCGGCATCAGGGCCGTCGGCGACGGCTTCGCTCGCTCCGCCGGCCGCTGGTGACATAGACCCAACCATGAACGTATCAGTAATAAAAATAGCTATCACCTTTTGATAGCGAAATATCTCTGGTGAAAATTTTACTCGCGGAAAACAAGTAAGATATCAAAGACTTCTTGGGACTCGCGGGTTTCCTGCACCGGTCCGACACGGAAGGCATCGATATCGGCGCGACCAGGGGGCACGATTGGGGCGATGAGCCCGCTTCCCCGGAGACCGGGGGAAGGATTTTCCACCGTCACGAACACCGCGGGTGGGACGCCGTCTGGACGCAATCCACACAGAGATTATCTACTCCCTGCAGGAGGACGCAGGCACCGTCCTCGCGCCGACGATCGCAGAGCAGGTCGAAGTCTCCGCCGGGACGGTCCCGAACCGGATCGACCAGTTCGAGGAGGCGGGCACCATCCGCGGGTAGCACGCCCACGTCGACTACGAACGGTGTGGGACCCGGATGAAGAACCTCTTCGTTTGACCCGCGAGCGTCGGGGACCGGGGCGACCTTCCTCGGCAGTGCCTCGGGATTTCGGGCGTTGTGAACGTCCACGAATTCAGGACGGGAGGGGGGGGGGTTTCGAACCTCCAGGTCATGGCCGTGGGCGAAGACAGGGGGCCCTGACCAGGATCGCCCAGCAGCAGAACAAATTCGGGCTGGACATCGAAGACGAGGATCACGTCCAGCAGGCGTATTTCTCGCCGTACCAGCCATTCGGGCCCGAACCCCACGGCGAACGGGGCGTCATGACCGACGTCGTGAGTCTCGCCGGGGGCGCGGAGGTCGTCGACGTGTCGGTGAGCGATGACGCGCGGATCGTCGACAGGACCCTCGCCGAGGCCAACGAGAGTGGTCTCCTGGACGAGGACGTCCTCGTGATCGCGATCGAGCGGGACGACGAGATCATCACTCCGAAGGGTGAGACGGAGATCCGTGCGGGGGACCTGGTCTCCCTCTTCTCCCGTGGTGGCGTCGCAGACGAGACGCTCGCGGGCTTCCGGGATCCCCAAAAGGCGTCCACGGCTGGGTAGTCGGGGACCACGCCGACAGCTCGGGGTTCGTGCCGTCGAGGGTGACGGGCACGCGCCGGGAGCATTATTCGAATTGCCGGGGCGTGATCCGCGAGAGCCGCATCGCGTTGCCGGTCACGCCCAGGCTCATCCCCATGTCGCCGACGACGACCGCGAGCGCGACGCTCACCAGCCCCAGCGGGACGCCCAGGGCGAGCAGGAGCTTCACGCCGAGGCTCGCCCAGATGTTCTCCCGGATGACGCCGTTTGCCGTGTGCGACAGGTTGTACAGGTAGGGGAGCTTCCCGACGTCGTCGCCCATCAGCGCGATGTCAGCGGTCTCGAGTGCGGTGTCGGTGCCGGCCGCACCCATCGCGATCCCGACCTCGGCGGTCGCGAGGGCGGGCGCGTCGTTGACGCCGTCTCCCACCATCGCCACCGCGCCGTACTCGGCCTGGAGCGCCTCGACGGTCTCCACCTTCGCCTCGGGGAGGAGTGCGGACCGGTACTCGTCGACGCCGACCTCTGCGGCGATCGCCCGCGCCGTGCCCTCGTTGTCGCCGGTCAGCATCACCACGTGTTCGACCCCCAGGTCGTGCAGCTGCTCGATGGCCTGCCGCGAGTCGGGACGGACCTCGTCGGCGATGGCGATCGCACCCAGGAGGTCCGTCTCCGTCCCGACGAGGACGACAGTTTTCCCCTCCCGCTCCAGCGGTTCGAGCGTGCGGGCGGCGATCCCCCCGCTCTCGGCATCTGGCACGCTCTCGGGGACTGCACCGCCATCGGGGACCGGATCGTCGCCGACATCTCCACCGCCGTCGGGGACCAAGCCGTCACCGGGATCCCCACTGCCGTCGGTCGCCGTTCGCGAGAGGTCGAAACCCAGCTCCTCGAACAGCCTCGGCGTGCCAGTGTAGTGGGTCTCGCCGTCGAATTTTCCGCGGATCCCCCTGCCGGGCAGGCTCTCGAAGCCCGCCGGCTCGGGCAGATCCTCCAGCCCCGCCGCTTCGGCCCGTGCGAGGATCGCCGCAGCGAGGGGATGGTCGCTCCGCCGTTCCAGCGCAGCGGCGAGTCGAAGCAGCGTCGCCTCGTCGGTCTGTCCGAAGGTGACGACGTCGGTGACGGCGAGTTCACCCTTGGTGAGCGTCCCTGTCTTGTCGATGGCGACGGCGTCGACCGCCCCCATCGCCTCGAGGTGGGTGCCGCCCTTGATCAGGACGCCGTTCTTGGCGGCGCTCGTGATGCCCGAGACGACCGAGACCGGCGTCGAGATGACGAAGGCGCAGGGACAGGCGATCACCAGCAGCGTGAGGCCGCGAACGAACCACGTCCCCGCGTCCCCGGTAAACATGAACGGGTACCCACCCAGGGTGACCGAGACGGGGTCCGCGATCAGCAGCGGGGGGATCGCGGCGGTGAGAATCGCGAGGACGACCACGATAGGGGTGTAGTAGCCCGCGAAGCGGTCGACGAACTGCTCGACGTCGGTCTCCTCGGCCTGGGCCCCCTGGACCATCTCGATTATCCTGGCGAGGGTCGAGTCCTCAGCCAGCGAGGTGACCGCTATCTCCAGGTATCCCTCCTCGTTGATCGCGCCGGCGTACACCTCGTCGCCGACGGCCTTGTCGACCGGGACGCTCTCACCGGTGATCGGCGACTCGTCGACCGCGCTCTCGCCCTCCCGGACGGCCCCGTCGAGCGGGATCTTCTCGCCCGGCCGGACGACGACAGTTTCGCCAACTGCCACCTCTGCCGCCTCGACGGTGACCTCCGTCCCGTCTCGCCTCACCGTCGCCTCCTCCGGCGAGAGTTCCAGCAACTCCCGCAGCGAGTCCCGGGCCCTGTCCATCGCGTACTCCTCCAGCATCTCCGCGATGCTGAAGAGGACCGCAAGCGTCGCCGCCTCCACGAAGTAGCCGATGGCGGTGGCCGCGACGATGGCCGTCCCCATCAGCAGGTCGATGTCGAGGCTCCGATTTCGCGCCGAGTAGTAGCCGTTACCGACGACGGGCAGGCCGCTGGCGACGACGGCTCCGATGAAGAGCAGGTCCGCGACGTGCAGGGGGTACTCGAGGACGCTCGCGACCGCCACGTTCTCCCCCGTCAGGAGGAACTCGACGCCGAGCCCGAGCGTGACCAGCACCGCGCCGACCCAGGTCTTCTTTGCGCGGATGCTCGTCCAGACCTCAGTGGGTGGTGCGACGTCGACTTCATCGGACGCGCCGGTTGCCCTGTCGGAAGATCCCTCCGAGTCCGAGGCCGACCCGTCAGTAGTCGGTTCACCGCCGGCACCCGCGACGACCTCGTACCCGGCGCCTTCGATCGCCGCGACGACGTCGCCCTCACTGGCCTGGTCGGGATCGTACGAGACCTCGACCGTGCCGCTCGTCGGTTGGAGCGTCGCGTCGACGATCCCCTCGACGCGTTCGAGGCTCGTGTCGACTTTCCTCGCACACGAGGGGCAGTCCATCTCGGGCACTGCGAGTCGGGCCGTCATGCTCCGGTCCTCGTCGCCGTCCCCCGTCTGCGTCCTCCCGTTCGATTTCTCGGCCGATTCCTCGTCCATTATCGGTCACTAGGCGTAGCGGATCGATAAGCCTTGGTTGGAGCATTCCAAATAGGCGGGCGAGAGGGTCGAGGGTTGGTCCAGGCGGACCGCTAGATCGACATCGTCGGCTCGTCGGGCACTCCTTCGCCCCCGACGTACTCCTTGGCCAGGTGTTCCTCGGCCCTGCGGAGGCGGTAGGTGAGCGTCGACCGCGGCACGTCGAGGTGGTCGGCGAGTTCGCCGACGTCGACCTCGCGGGGCGACTCGTAGTACCCGTGTTCGACGGCAGCCCGGATCGCGGCATTCTGTTCCGGCGACAGTCCACCCGCTTCGTCGTCGGCGTCGTCCGACGAGCTGGCGGTCTCCGCAGTCCGGAGCATCTCCATGCTGGCCGCGTCGCCGACGGCTGCCTCGATGGCCTCGAAGAAGGCCGCGACGTCGCCGTCGCCGGAGTGCATGACCCGCCAGGTGTAGTGCCGTCCCTCGTGGCGCGTCTCGAAGAGCACGCCGTCGCCGAGGTGATCGAGCGCGATGTGGGGGACGGAGACGCAGGTGGGCGTTCGCCTCCACTCGGAGTAGAGCACGAGTGTGTCTCCGGTCCGGTCGAGCACGCGGGTCGTCTGGGTCGCGCCACAGTCCTCGGTCGCGAGGCAGTCCGCGTAGTAGTCACCGTCCCGGAAGGCTGCCTCGATGGCTGCGAGGGCGTCCGGCTCACCGGTGGCGTGGTCCACCCGCCAGAGGCGATCTTCGGTCGCGTGCAACGACAGGGAGCGGACGTGGGCGTCGGGATGGTCGGCGAGTGCGTCGGCCACCCTGTTGCGCCCGGGTGCGTATTCCAGGGCGAAGACGAGTTCCCGCATACGGTCGGTAGGCGCTCCGTGGGTTTAATTCGTGGCTTCTGCGGATTCGCCCGGTAGGAATCAACCGCGCCCACTCGAGGGCGTCGATGTCGGCCTCGCGACTGGCCAGTTCTGCGTGGGCGACCCTCGCTCGCAGGCTCCCTCGGGAGAATCCCGTTCGGCCTCCGACCCCACGGGGGCACCAGGAATTCGGCTTCTCAGCCTGTGTAGGATAACAATCCCTGGCGAACAGGTAGGGCGACTCTCTCTTTCTCTCTCTAACGAAGACGTGACTGCAACCGCACGCAGCCAGAAAGCCCTCACCTCGCTCTCTGACGGAATCTCGACCGCAACCGCACATAGCCGGAAAGCCCTCACCTCGCTCTCTGACGGAATCTCGACCGCAACCGCACATAGCCGGAAAGCCCTCACCTCGCTCGCGCGTTCTGTGGCGGATATCTTCGCTCCCGCTGGTCGCTCGGATAGTGCCGCCGCAGAACCCGCGAGCGAGGTTCGCCCTTTCATTCCACCAGGAGTGGAAATCTACGAGTAGCTGGGTCGATTCCGGATGCTCAGACCTACTCGGACTCCGGCTCCCTGGTGGAATGAAAGGGCGAGGCCCGGTCGTGTGTCTCTGAGCGGGCAACTATCCGAGTGAGCGAAGCGAACGAGGATATCCCGCTCAGAGCGCACGAGCGGGCCGAGGGCTTTCTGGCTGTCTGCGGAAGCGGTCCAAGCGGCTCCTGCGAGCGGGTCGAGGGCTTTCAGGCTGTTCGCGGTGTCGTCCCAAGCAACGACTCATGAGAGCGGGCCGAGGGCTTTCAGGCTGTCTGCGGAGTCGTCCCAAGCAACGACTCATGAGAGCGGGCCGAGGTCGTACTCCCTGCGCGGGGGTACGAGTACGTCCCTCCCTCACTCGGCTCCATCGGACAGGTCGAGCCCAGTGCCCGACCTGGTTCCCGACGCCCACCCGCTGAGTTCTTTCGCAACGATGACTGCGGGACTGAATACGGAGTCGGCCCCTGCGCGCTTTAGCTTCCGCATGTTCTCCCGATTCGTCGCGACGGCAAGAATCTCGACCTCGGGATTGAGCTGCCTGACCGTCAGGATCGTCATCGCGTCCTCCGCGTCGTTATCGGTGGCGACGATGACGATTCGCGCACGGTCGAGTCCGGCCGTCCCGAGGGACTCCTCCTCGTCCGGCTGTGCTGTCAGGACGTTGATGTCGTGGTCGCTCAGATCCTGCACCACCTCCTGCTCGGGTGAGACGACGAGCACGTCCTCGCGATCATCGACGTCGTCCAGGAACGCACGCACCACGTCACTGTAGCCCAGGACGAGGACGTGGTCGTCGAGGAGACCGAGATCGCGTTCGGACATTCTTCCAAGGGCTTTCGCGAGGCGTGCTTGGATGACTGGACCCAAGAGTGTTCCGAGGGCCACCGCGAAACTGGCAGTCCCGACGAGGACGACCGACATCCCGAACAATCGGGCCATCTGCGAGGTGGGGGCGGCGTCTCCGTACCCGACAGTACTGGCTGTGACGATCGTGTAGTAGGACGCATCGACGAGCGTGGTCACGTTCGAGAAGTCCTCTCTGAGGCCGTAGGTGCCGACCGTGCCGTAGATCTGGACGCCGACGACCGCTAGCCCGGCGGCGATCTGTGCGGTCGTCAATCCGACGGTCCGCGTGAAGTGCCGGCGATTGTAGACGACGGTCGGCATCGCCAGGATCGACAGCACCACCAGCGGGATCGACAGGGGGCTGGATTGCAGAATTCCCTGGAGGGCCGTTACGGGCAGGAGGACGACCGTCGAATACCATGCGACGCGAAGGCGACGCCGCATTCCGAGGGCACTGCCGAGCATCAGGAATCCGGTCAGGGCGCCCGTGAACCCGGCCGTCCGCTGCACCGACTGGGGGACGAGCGCAGCGAGGGGCCCGGCCAGGGTCTGGGCCCCGATATTCGCGATACCTGTGACGACTGACAGTAATGCGACCGCGGCGATGAGGGAGACAGTCACCCGGAGACCCAGTGATTGCCAGTCGGTCCAGCGCTTCCGTAGCTGGGAGAGTACACTCGGACTCATGCGTCTCCGGGGGCGAACCTGCTACCGGGAGTGACCGGCCGTTCGATCCGGACCCGATCCCACACACCCGCATCGTGGCCCCTCATTCCTGTGGTTCCTGCCGACTGGCGCCACGCGAACAGTTCACCGATGCCCGGTCTCTGGCGCGCCGGGTCGGCGACCCTGGCACCCGCCGCAGGTGGGGTGGACATCCCCGACTCGTGGACTCCAAACCCCAGTGAGCGGACCCGGCCCGACCATCCCACATTACCGAGGTACTTCCGCCCCGATCGGTTTAAATCCAGTTCCGGATCGACCTCGCCGTTCCGTCGGGCAAACCCCGTCCCCGTGTAATTCACCTCGAACAACCCACGTCCTGGTTCAAACCCCCCGTCCCCGTGCAAATCACCTCGTGCTGTCATCTCGCCACCCGGGCCAGGATCGCTCGCTCACGCGAACGTTTATTCGCTTCCCAGTGCGTGTAACCGGCATGCCTTCCGCCCCCGTTCGTGGAGGTCCCTGAGCGTGCCGGGGGTTCTCTTCTGGGCCCTCGTGGGCCTGGCGACAGTCACGAGTCTCGCGACGGCGTGGGCGCTCGGTGCCAACAGCAACTCGCCACCCTTCGCCCCGGCGATCGGTGCCAACGCCATCTCGACGATGCAGGCGGCCTTCCTCATCGGCATCCTCGCCGCCCTGGGCGCACTGGTCCAGGGCGGGGCGATCTCGGAGACGGTCGGTGCGGGGCTCATCGACGGCGTCCAGATCACCTCGCTGGCGGCGACGGCGGGCCTCCTGACCGCCACCGGGTTCATGGTCGTCGGCGTCTACACCGGCTATCCGGTCCCCGCGGCCTTTGCGACCACCGGCGCGATGGTCGGCGTCGGACTCTCGCTCGGCGGCGATCCGGCAATCGACACCTACCGACAAATCGGGATCTTCTGGGTACTCGTCCCGCCCGTATCGGGCGGCCTCGCCTACCTCACCGCCACAATCCTCCGCCGCGACGACATTCCCGAAACCGTCGGCGTCCCGCTCCTGGCGGCGGTCGTCGGCGGGATCATCGCGAACGTCGAGCTGGCGGTTATTCCTTCGCCGCCCGACGCCGCCCAGAGCTCCATCGCGGGGTTCCTCGGGAGATTGGTCGGGATGCCGCCGGTCGTCGGGATGGATCCCGTGGTGCTGCTGGTGACTCTTGCCACAGCCGCGGTGAGTTTCCGGTACATCCGACGACGAACCCAGCAGTCCGTCGACAGGGGCATCAGGACGTTCCTCGTCCTCCTCGGGAGCGTCGTCGCTTTCTCCAGTGGCGGCAGCCAGGTCGGGCTGGCGACCGGTCCGCTCGAGAACCTCTACAGGGCCGAACTCGGCCTGCCGGGAATTCTCCTGCTGGCCCTCGGCGCGACCGGCATCCTGGCGGGCGCCTGGATGGGTGCACCGAAACTCCTCCAGGCGACCTCCCGCGAGTACGCGTCGCTGGGGGTCCGGCGCTCGATCGCCGCGCTGGTCCCCGGGTTCGTCATCGCCCAACTGGCCATCGCGCTGGGAATTCCCATCTCGTTCAACAACATCATCATCTCCGGGGTCATCGGTGGGGGCCTCGCCGGCGGGTCGGCGGGCGTCTCTCGCCGGAAGATCGGCGTCACCATCGGCTTCTGGATCGTCACGCTGGCCACCTCGATCGCCGTCGGATTCGGGTTGTACCAGGGCTTCGCTGCCGTGCTCGGTGGCTGATTCCGGACGGACCTCTCCTAGCGGACGACGGTGACGGTCACGGGAGCCTTGCCGACGACGGTCGTCGCCACGGTTCCGAGCAAACGGCGAGCGATCGCGCTCCGCTCGCCGCCGTGGCTCCCCATCACGACCCGGTCGACGTCGTGGTCGTCGACGTACCCGAGAATAGTCTCGGCGGGGTCCCCGGTCTCCACCGCCGTCTCGACGGATTGATCGACCTCGTCGGCTCGGGCCCTCGCCCGCTCGATGAGGCCATCGGCTCGCTCGCGGGCGCTCTCGCGATCCTCCTTGTCGGGTTTGAGAACCCCGCTTTCAGCCATCTTCGCGTCAATGGGCGTCACCACGTTGAGCACTGTCACCCGACAGTCGAAGAGTTCCAGTGCCTCCTCGAGTGCATCGTCCGCCAGCGGCGATCCGTCAAGCGGGACGAGGACGTGCGACGGCGCCATGGAACTCCTTGAACCGGATGCCACATATCGCCGGCGGTCGCGGAGCGCTCTCGATCGACCCCGCTGACCTGCTCGCCCTGTTCCGCGGTCTAACTGACCGAACCACAATTGCTTCGCTGCTCGGGCTCGAAGGGAATGTATGGGCACTCGGATCGCTCGACCGGGACCGGACGTATGAGGCGACGCCGAGCGGATATCGTCGTCGGCGCCCTCGTGGGGCTCGTCCTCCTGATCGGTGGCGCACTCACCTGGGACGCCTATCGGCAGCGCCAGGCTCTGGACGAGTCGATGGGATCGATGATGGACACGTCGATGGGCGGGATGCACGGTCCCGATCCGCTGTGGTACCTGTTCGGGACGGTGGTCGTCGCGACCGTCATCGGCGGGGCGTATCTCCTGGTTCGCGACGAAATCACGGTCGCCGAGCGGAGCAGCCACCCGGAGGGGGGACGCTATTCGGAGCCGAGCAGCCAGGCGGAGCCGGCGGACGCCACGCCCACCGCCACGCCAGGGTCCGAACCCACCGAGGGTGGAGACCGGCCAATCGGGTCACTCAACCCCGAGGCCCAGCCCCGGGCGCGCGTCCTTGATCTGTTGCCCGACGACGAGCGACGCGTCCTGGAGCCCGTTCTCAGCTCCCCCGGCATCACGCAGATCGAACTCCGCGACCGCTCGGATTTCTCGAAGAGCAAGGTGAGCCAGACCGTGACGGCTCTCGAGGAGCGCGGCCTGTTGTACCGGGAACGGCAGGGGCGGACCTACCGGATCTACCCCAGTGATGACCTCCAGGACACCCATTCCAACCAGCCCAACCAGCCGGACCAGTCCAACCAGCCCAACCAGCCGGACCAGTCCAACCAGTCCTGACCGGGGTCCAGAGCGACCGGCGCTCGGATCTCCTCGCCGTTCCACCACCCCTCGAAGTCTGCCGGCACGAACGGTCCTGACGAAACGAAACGGTTAGCGAGCGTTATAGACGTTCTCGAACGATTTCCTGTCCGAATTCACACCCACGAGGATAACTCCGAATCCCCCGTAGGAGTATTCGAGGCGACAACAACAATGACCGACACCAACCTCGGACGGTTGCTCCTCGTTGCAGTCGCGATCGTCGGACTCGCGTTCGCAGCCTCGGTAGTCAGCGCACACGGCGACGAACCGACGCAGTGGAACGAGACGACGGCTGAGGAGAGGCCAGCCCACAGTGACGCAGCGAACTGGGCGATTTGGATGGAGAGCCACATGACCGACCACATGGGCCCCGGTGCAGTCGACGTAATGGAGTCCTACATTGGCGTGAGCGTCGCTGAAATGGCCCAGTACATGGCCGAGGCCGGCCACCCGGACGACGACCACTCGGTCGACGACGGCTACCGCACCGGAGCGGACGACCGCACGGTCGCGGATGGTTACCGCACCGGGATGGACGATGACCCCACGGTCGCGGA